>JALRDI010000037.1 GCA_023257035.1 Ilumatobacteraceae bacterium
AGAGATGAAGACCGCTCAGCAACCTCTTTGCTCGTCGCATGCTCAGCGCGGTTGAGGAGGGCGTCCCATGTCGGGTCATCGAAGAAGATGGCTTCGCGAATCTCAGGGCATTGTTCGGCAACATCAGCCCACATCTGTTTGTAGTTGCTCGTTTTGAAATCTGGAGCGGCGAGCAACATCACAGAACCCGATTGGTTCAGCGCAAATTCGAGTTCGTGCGTGCGATATGCGGGGTTAATGCAGACCATGATCGCCCCGATGCGGGCGGTTGCGTATTGGGCAAGAACCCATTCGTAACGGTTTGGAGACCACAGAGCAACGCGATCGCCTGTCGCCAATCCGCTCGCGTGCAGCGCTCGCGCAAGGCGATCGACCTGCGCGTCAAGTTCGCGGTATGACCAGCGAATTCCCTGATGGCGAACGACGAGTGCCTCGCGGTCACCGTGAGCTGCGACGGTTGCCCGAAAGTTGGCGTCAATCGTTTCCTCGATGAGTGGCACATCTGTTGTGCCGGCGCTGTACGAATCTGCACTCATGAGTTCCCCCTGCATGTTGCTGAAATGTCTACCTCCATCGTAGCGGTGACGCACAATGTCGACCGATGGGTAACGAGGTAGGTTTCAGGCGTGCGTCTCATTGCTCGATTGGTGCTTGCAGTCTCTCTGCTTGCTGCCTGCGGGTCAGGTGACGGAAGTGACGATGGTGCCGTCGTCTTTGCGGCCTCTTCGCTTGTCGATGTGCTGTCCGATTTGTCTGCCGACGACGAGTCGGCTTTCTCTGGTGCTGTGCTGTCGTTTGCGAGTTCGGCGAGCCTCGCAGCTCAAGTCATTGACGGCGCGCCGGTTGATCTCATCATTTCGGCTGACCGCGCCCAGATCGATGAGTTAGTTGCTGCGGGGTTCGGAACCTCGGAACCACAGGTTGTTGCGGAAAATTCTTTGGTGATCGCAGTAGAAGTGGGAAACCCTTTGGGAATTACATCACTCGACGACCTTTCCCGTTCAGATGTGTTGCTCGCAGTTGCAGCACCGGGAGTTCCGCTTGGCGAATATTCTGAATCGATGCTCGTCGCAGCCAACATTGATGTGTCGCCGGTGACCTTCGAAGCAGATGCGCGTGCAGTTCTTGCGAAGGTGATCCTCGGGGAGGTTGACGCTGGGGTTGTGTATGCAACCGATGCGGAGAGTTCTGACGACGTCGAGGTGATCGAGATCGTCGAAGGTGATGAAGTATCAGTTGAATACGTGGCGCTGCAATTGTCGGATGGGTCGGATCGTGCAGTTGAATTACTTGAGGAATTGTTGGGAGACCGAGGCCAACAGGCGTTATCCCGAAGGGGTTTTGGTCTTCCATGAGTCGGAGACATCGCCATGATGCGCGAACTCCGATCGTGCTCTCGACGCTCGGGACCATTGCTGTTGTGTTCTTCGTTCTCCCGTTGGTCGCGCTTGCAATCAGAGTGCCGTGGTCGTCACTATTTGACGCATTAGGTAACGACGCCACAATTGAGGCACTTCTGCTGTCGATAGTTACAAGTCTGATTACGACGGTGCTCGCTGTCATTTTTGGGGTGCCACTCGCCTGGCTTCTTGCTCGATCGAATTTGCCGGGGCG
>JALRDI010000315.1 GCA_023257035.1 Ilumatobacteraceae bacterium
TTGTTGTTGCAGCGTTGCTGAATGCAGCAAAGGTGATAGGACGTTCAATGTCTGACCTCACTGTGACAATCGTCGGTACCGGCGCTGCCGGCGTTGCGTGCGCCCATTTGCTTGCAGAGGTTGGCGTCGGCGACATCATCGGCGTCGATTCGCAAGGAATTCTCGATTCGTCCCGCGACGGTCTCCACCCGAGCAAGCAGTGGTTTGTCGACCACGGCAATAAGAGCAATCGCTCAGGTGGTGCGCGTGAAGCAATCGAAGGCGCGGATGTGCTGATCGGTCTGTCAGGCCCTGGGATCATTGAGCCGGACTGGGTTTCAACGATGGCTGATGACGCTGTCGTGTTTGCGCTTGCGAACCCGGTTCCCGAGATCATGCCTGAACTCATGCCAGACAACGTTGCCGTCGTTGCAACAGGACGCAGCGATTATCCGAATCAGATCAACAATGTGCTCGCATTCCCGGGAGTGTTCCGTGGGCTGCTTGATGTTCGTGCAACGAACGCCTCGATGGGAGTAAAGCGCGCTGCGGCGGAGTCGCTTGCTGCGATGGTGGATCAGCCAACTGCCGATCGTGTCATTCCGGGCGCGTTCGAAGACGGAGTGGCCGAACTAGTAGCAAGTTCAGTTTCTGAGCAGGCCCGCAAGGAGGGTCTCGCTCGCGAGGTAGCAGCGGGATAACTTTCGGCCCGTGATTCTGATCGATCAGGCGCGGTGGTGGTTTAACGGTCGCCGTTGGTGTCATCTCATCAGTGATGAGTCGGTAGAGGAGCTCATTGAGTTTGCTGACCGTAATGAGATCAATCGACGCGCATTCCAGGGCGACCATTACGACATCCCGGAAGAATTCCGAGACGAGTTGATTGCTGACGGGGCGGTCGAAGTGAGTAGCCGAGAGATTGCGCGCCGGTTAAGAGCATCGGGGCTCCGCCTCAATGCGGAACAACGTCGAGCGTTTCGACATCAACGTTCCTGAGCCTGTCGTCGAGACAAAACCAGCGGTCGAGTGATACTCCGGACGCATCAAGTTGTCGTTGAAGAAGTTGGACCCCGTTGGTTGAGGGCGGCGTAAAGCCACTTCGAAGCACCGTGAGGACCGTGATGGCCGCAACTGGGGGAGTGTCGTGGTCGCATGTGGCGAGGTGGTTTAGGGCGCGTTGAACAGAATCGACAGATTCGGTACTCGTCAAGGTGTGCCGTATCGCAATGAGCCCGACACCGAAGCCATCAATATCGCTCGCAACGATCACGGTCTCGTCGTCGAGGGGTCGTGAGATCGCAAGCGCAGCTACCCGTAACGCGTCGTACTCGTCAGTGAGCCGGTCGTGGTTGGCTCGGGGAAGATGCATCGCATCGAGTACTCAAAGCGCTCGGTGACTGGGAAGTCCGATGATGCATCGGTTGAGGTCTGGATGTTGGTCGTTCTTGCTCGGCATGGCCTCTTCTTTGTTGGTCGGGTGAAGGGCCGGTGTGGCGATGTGTTGAGTATGACGAACGGGTGTAGCGCACGACATATCGATGAGCCGTCAGATACGGTCATCGGCGTGTCAGAGTTCCGCTTGTTTCACAATCCTCGTTGCTCTAAATCGCGTGCAGCCTTAGAGATTGTTGAGGCGCATCAGTCACGTGGGCGCGATATCGAAATTGTTCGTTATCTCGATAATCCACCGGATGCAGACACCATACGGATGTTGATCGCGACGCTTGATGGTTCCCCTGGAGACCTCGTTCGGCGTGACCCAGCGCTTGCGGAAACAGGTGTTGACGTCGAACAACTCAGTAATCCAGATGCGGTCGTAACGGTATTGCTTGCTGCTCCAGAACTTTTGCAACGCCCGTTGCTGTCGGATGGCTCGCGCACAGTGATCGGACGGCCAACCGAGAATATTTCAGAGTTACTTGATGGCTGACGTACAGCCGACAGCAAACACCGTCCGCTCGGTTCGCGAGACGAATTGGTCGCATCTGATTGTTCTGCTTCGGGCGCAGTGGGTCGGAATTGCTGCTGGTGTCGGTCTTGGTCTTGCGTGGACCGTCGGAAAAATTGCCGTCCCACTTCTCACCCAGTCGGCGGTTGACAGTGCGATTGTCGGTGACGGGTCAGCGTTGAAATGGTCGATCGGTATTGCATGCGCTGGACTCTCAACCGGGGTGCTCACGGCAGGGCGCCGTTTCTTCGCGTTCAAAGAAAGTCGCATGGTCGAGACCTTGCTTCGCGAGCGAATTCATGACCATGTGCTTGGCCTCCATCCGGCGTATCACGACAATGCCCAGACCGGCCAGTTGATGAGTCGTATGTCGTCAGACCTCAACCAGGTCCAAATGTTTGTCGTGATGATCCCGCTCACTCTCTCGCATGTGGCGCTTATTCTGGGAGTGACTGGAGTGCTCATTTCGCTCGACCCATTGCTTGCACTGGTCGCTCTTTTGCCCCTGCCGTTCGTCAACGTGACAGCGAAATTGTTCTCGAATGCAATTCACCCCGCTGTACTCGCCGTGCAAGCCGAGCAGGCGCAGCTGTCAACCGTCGTCGAAGAATCGATCGCAGGCGTGAGAGTTGTGAAGGGGTTTGGTGCCGAACGCGTCCGGATGGAGGCGCTTCAGACCGAGGCTGATGACATCCGAGAGGTCTCGTTAACGGCTGCGAAAATTCGCGCAAAATACATGCCATTTCTCGAGTTACTTCCTTCAGTTGGGCTGGTTGGAGTGCTTGGGGTAGGTGGTTTGCGTGTCATTGATGGGTCGATGACAATTGGTGAACTTGTGGCCTTCAACTTCTTCGTCACCTTGCTCGTGTGGCCGCTGCGATCAATCGGGATGACCGTTGCCTTTGGCCAGCGAGCTGCGGCGGCGTTGGAGCGAGTACACGAGGTGCTCTCGGTCGAGCCTGAAATTGCTGATCCATCTCAGCCAGTTGATGTGCCTGAGAAGCCAGGCGAGCGAGTCGGTGCGGTGCGATTCAGCAATGTCGGGTTCGCCTATGGCGATGGTGAACAAGTGTTGACCGGATTCGATCTTGAGGTCAACGCAGGGGAATCGATCGCAATTGTTGGCGCAACCGGTTCAGGAAAGTCGACACTGGCGCGCTTGCTGTTGCGGTTCTACGACCCGCAACAGGGTGTGATCACACTCGATGGAGTCGATCTTCGTTCGTTACGTGTTGAAGAACTACGTCGGTCGATCGGAATTGTCTTTGAAGACACGTTGCTCTTTCACGACACCGTTGCTGCGAACATTGCGTTCACCGTGCCATCAATGGATCTACATGCCGAGATGGGTCGTATCCGCGCGGCGGCTGCACTCGCTGGCGCAGCAAATTTCATCGACGACCTTCCCGACGGTTACGACACGGTGCTTGGCGAGAGGGGCTACTCACTTTCAGGGGGCCAACGTCAGAGAATTGCGATCGCTCGGGCAATCATTTCGAATCCTCGGGTGCTCATTCTTGATGACGCAACAAGCGCGGTTGATCCATCGAAGGAGCATGAGATTCGTTCGGCGATGGCAACGGTGATGGACGGCCGGACGACGCTTGTGATTGCGCATCGTCCCGGCACCATTGCCATGGCAGACAAGGTGGTGTTGCTTGATGAGGGTCGGGTGCTTGCAACCGGCAAGCATCAAGAGTTACTTGACTCTCATCAGCGTTATCGCGAAGTGCTTGCTGCTCTTGAACCCGGGCAATCAGAGTCGGTGATGAACTGATGTGGCACGGCGCAGGAGTTGACCCTGAAGACCGCTTGACAAGGGATGACGCGAGTCGGGTGTTGCGGCGCGCTGCTCGACTTGCTCGGCCGTACCGGCGAACCACACTTGCTGCGGTTGCGTTCGTTGCGATGGCTACATCAACCACGATCGTTGGTCCGTTGCTTGTCAGATTCGGTATTGACACCGGCATTCGAACATCCGATCGCTCTGCGCTCGGAATCGCTGTGGCCGGGTTCGGTCTTGTCGTGGTGTTGGCCTACATCGGGTCGCGCCGCCAATACGTGCTTATTAATCGTGCTGGCGAAGGGTTTTTGCGCGAACTCCGGCTGCGATTGTTTGCTCATATCCAACGCCAGTCGCTCGGATTCTTTGATGAACATAAAGCGGGGGTTCTCGTCGCACGCATGACGGCTGACATTGAGTCGATGTCAGAACTTGTGCAATGGGGTCTGTTGCAGTTCGTCTCAGCGGGCATTTTGTTGGTGGTTGCCCTATTTGTTCTGCTTGCGATGTCGTGGCAGCTCACGGTTGTCGCATTGGCGGTGCTGCCTGTGGTTGTCCTCGCGTCGATCCGATTTCAACGGGTGTCGAACGAGGCGTACCTCGAGGTTCGAGAGCGGGTCGGAACAAATCTGTCAACACTTCAAGAAAATCTCGCGGGCGT
>JALRDI010000173.1 GCA_023257035.1 Ilumatobacteraceae bacterium
TGCACTTATCGACCGGGGTGTTGATCAAACAATTGTGCGTTCTGAAGGAGTTGGTTCTGCAGAGCCGGTCATTGTTGAAGGAGTCGAAGACAAGGTGCTTAGTCGACGAGTCGAAATTCTCGTGTCGGTATCGTGAGAGCCATCGTGGTGATCCCTCCTTCTGGAAAGATGATGAACCAATGCCGTACACGTTGACGATTGGTTTTATCTGGTTTTCCCTTGCTGCGATCATTGGGCTTGTTGTTGGGTGGGTGCTGCGAAGTGCCTCAGCAAGTCGTCAGGTATCGCGTACCCGAAAGCAAGTCCAACACGAGCTCGACGCGGAAATCACGGAACTTCGAACGCAAGTGACAACGTTGCAAGGTGTCGCCGAGGAACGTGATCGGCTTCAGTCTGAACTCGAATCGATGAGGGAGCTGCATCATGCTTCGGAGTCTGAGCCGAAGAGTGAAGGCAAGTTAGAGACCGATGAGTCGACTCTTGTTGAATCTGACTTAAAGATTGTGAGCGATGATCAGGTCGATGAAACTAATTCTGATGTGCGTGATGACAAGTTGTCGCACACGCTTCCAGATGTTGAACTCGGCGCCGCTGTTCTCGGCCGACGTCTCGTTCACGACGATCTCAAAGCAGTGGTTGGAATTGGACCGGCGATTGAGCGTTTATGTCACGAGGCGAAGATTCTGACGTGGCTCGATCTTGCTGGTGCTGAGCCAGAAGCGTTGAAGTCAATGCTGTCTGATGCGGGTGCTCGTTTTGGCCGGCATGATCCTTTGACATGGCCAGAGCAAGCACGACGTTTCGCTGAAGGACGTTGGGAGGAGGCTCGCGCCTTCGAGGAAGCCCTTGTCGCCGAGCGAAATCAGTGAGTATTGACTACTCCTGAGACTCTAAGGTGTTCCCATGGCTACTCCGATCGGACCATATTCTCCATCTGTTCGCGCCGGTGATTTCATCATCGTGTCAGGCCAACTTGGTGTCGTCGACGGTGCTCTTGTCGAGGGAGTGACTGCTCAGACCACCCAGTCGGTCGCAAATTTGTCTGAGCGCCTCGCAGAGCACGGTGCGACCCTTGCTGACGTGGCAAAAACGATGTGTTTTCTCACTGATATGTCGACGTTTGCTGAATTTAATGATGCGTACGTAGCTGCATTCGGAGATCATCGACCAGCTCGTTCCACCATTGGCGTCGCTGCACTCCCGTTGAACGGGTTAGTCGAAATTGAAGCGTGGGCGTACGTTCCTGAGAAATAGGGACCTTGACGTCGAGGCTGGCCTTTCAGAATGATCGAACTACACTGACCTCATGCCTGGTGCAATAGCGATCATCGTCATTCTTGCGCTCTTTCCCGTGATCATCGGTATTAGCGGTGGTGTGGCGAGCGCAATTATTGGCGCAGTGCTGCAGCGTGATGGCGAGCGCCGGTTCGAAGGCAGCGAACTCCTCGATATTGACGACTGATTCGTTCGTCAGGCGTCGGCCTCATCCTGTGAAGAGGCAACTTTTGTCTGTTTGCGCTGATTAGCGTTACTTCATGGCTGATCTTGTCATCACCAATGCCAGGCTCGTGGCAACAATGGACGAGGAGCGACGTGAGTTGCCAGGTGGCTGGGTATCAGTCGTCGATGGGAGAATTGACGACCTTGGCATTCAAGACCCGCCACTCGCGAACGAGGTGATTGATGCTGCCGGGTGCCTTGTGACCCCAGGACTTGTCAATACCCATCATCACCTCTACCAAAACTTGACCCGGGCGTACGTAGGGATGACGGACAAGCGATTATTTGGCTGGCTGCAGTCGTTGTATCCGCTATGGAAATCGCTTGATGAGGAAAGTATTTACGTTTCGGCATGGGTAGGGCTAGCCGAACTTGCACTCTCTGGATGCACCACTTCGACCGACCATTTGTACGTGCACCCGCGCAATTCGGGTGATCTGCTCACCGCCGAGATCAACGCGGCACGAAATATCGGAGTTCGGTTTCATCCAACTCGTGGCTCGATGTCACTTTCCGAAAAAGACGGAGGGCTGCCACCGGACGGTGTCGTTGAAGATGATGATGAGATCCTTGCCGCGTGCGAAGAAGCTGTGCGCCGACACCATGATGAGTCGTGGGGGTCGATGACACAGATTGCTCTTGCACCGTGCTCACCGTTCAGCGTCACCGAACAGTTGCTCATTCGTACCGCTGAACTCGCAGAACGTCTCAATGTTCGACTGCACACGCATTTTGCAGAAAACTCAGAAGACGACGAATACAGCGTTGCCACATTCGGGTGTCGCCCGACCGAGTATCTCGAGCGGACAGGGTGGGCCAGTTCGCGCAGTTGGGTTGCCCATTGTGTGATGCCGCTCGCTGACGAGATCAGCCGACTGGGAGCAGCTGGAGTCGGTGTGGCTCATTGCCCGAGCTCGAACCTCATCTTAGGTTCGGGTATTGCGCCCATTGCTGCGCTTCGAGCGTCTGGCTCACCAGTTGGTCTCGGTGTAGACGGATCATCTTCAGCAGATTCTGCCTCGATGTGGTTAGAGGCTCGTCAAGCGCTCTTAGTTGCAAAATTGCGTGACGGTGCCGATGCGATCACTGCTCGTCAGGTACTTGAGATGGCGACACTTGGTGGAGCCGCGTGTCTTGGCCGGGCTGGTGAATTAGGAACGCTGAGCGCTGGAGCGGTCGCTGACATTGTGGTCTGGGATCAAAACGGAGTTGCGTTTGCTGGAGCGATTTCTGATCCGGTTGAGGCATGGTTGCGATGTGGTCCAACGGGAGCTCGCGACACGATTGTGAATGGCCGAGCCGTTGTTCGAGGGGGCCAACTCGTCTCTGAAGCAACTGACGAAATGTTGGCTGCCCACCGTGCCGCCTCTCGGCGCATTCAGCAATTGGCTGAGTGAGTTACGCCTTCCAGCGCGAGCGTCCGAATCGATAACCAACCGAACGAACGGTTTGGATGAGGTCGGCATGTTCTTCGCCGAGTTTTGCCCGAAGACGACGAACATGAACATCGACTGTCCGTGCACCGCCGTAGTAGTCGTACCCCCACACTCGGCTCAACAGCAGTTCGCGTGAGAACACTTTGCCCGGGTTCTGGGCAAGAAACTTCAACAACTCGTACTCCATATAGGTGAGGTCGAGAGGCCGATCGGAGACCGACGCTTGATAGGTCTCAAGGTTGAGTGCGAGGTTTTCGTACATAACGACCTCTGAGCGAGTTGCAACCGGCCCGACCGATGCGAGGAGGTGGTCGAGGCGTGCCTCAAGTTCTGTGGGGTGGAACGGAGTAAGACAGAAATCATCGAACAGGTCGTCGCGATGACTGAGCTCAGAAAGTTGCCCGCCACTGACCAAGACAAGAGTGCGAACAGGGTCTCGGTCTGAGCGGCGAAGGCTTCGAGCGATAGCCCAGCCCGACTCAGGGTTCGATGAGAGGTCGATGATCGCTCCAACCCAACTGCTGTCAGGTTCGACCGAACTCGGATCATCAGACGAGCAGATGCCATGCCACTTCCGACCAGCGAGATCGAGGGTGCGCGCAAGTTCAGCGGAGATTGGATCGCCGACGACGAGAAGGGTTCCGCTCTCGAGGTTGGTCACAGAGTCCCCAGATATCGATCGATTTCGAACTGGCTGACGTGCGTCTTGTAATCCTTCCACTCGCGGCGCTTGTTACGCAGGAACCATTCGAAGATATGTTCCCCAAGAGCGTCCCGGACGAGTTCTGATTTCTCCATTGCGTGCAGCGCTTCTGCAAGTGATTGGGGTAATTGGCCAATTCCAAGTTTGTTGAGCGCCTGGTCGTCAAGCTCAAATAAGTTGGCGTCAGCTTCAGCCGGAAGTTCATACCCTTCGCGGACGCCTTTGAGACCTGCTGCAAGCATGAGGCTGAAGGCCAGATACGGGTTGCAGCTCGGGTCAGGTGATCGGTACTCCAAACGGGTGGCGAGAGGGTTGCCTCGCTTTGGAATTGGCACTCGGATCAACCCTGAGCGGTTGTTGCGCGCCCAACTGAGATGAACGGGCGCCTCAAACCCGGGCACCAATCGCTTGTACGAATTGATTGTCGGATTGGTGATTGCGGTGATCTCCGCTGCGTGGCGCAGCAATCCGGCCATGAATGACTTTGCGACCGGCGAAAGGTTGTATTCATCGTTCTCGTCGTAAAACGCGTTGTCATCACCTGTGAAGAGCGAGAGATGTGTGTGCATGCCAGAACCCTGGACACCTTCGAGGGGCTTTGGCATGAATGTCGCGTAGACACCGTGGGCCGCTGCGACCTCTCTCACGATGAGGCGGAACGTCATGACCGAGTCAGCAATGGTGAGTGCATCGTCATGGCGAAGATCGATTTCTTGCTGGCTTGGTGAATCTTCGTGGAATGAGTACTCAACAGGAATGCCGATTTGTTCAAGCGTGCGAATTGTCTGCTTCCGGAGGTCGCCGGTGACATCACGTGTCGTCAGGTCGAAGTACCCGCCGTTGTCAAGTGGGGTTGGCCGTTCACCCGGTTGTGGAGTGTTGAAGTAGAAGAACTCGATATCGGGTGCGATATAGAACGTGAGTCCCTCAGCACGGGCTTCTTCGACATGTCGACGAAGTACTTGGCGTGGGTCTCCAGTGAATGGAGTCCCGTCGAGGTGATGGATATCGCAAAACACTCGAGCCTCGGCCGCTCCTTTGTCGCCGAGCGGCAAGATCTGAAAGGTGTCAGGGTCGGGGATAGCGAGCACATCCGATTCTTGGATTCGTGAGAACCCATCAATCGATGACCCATCAAAGGTCATTCCGTCATTGAGGGCGTTCTCAAGTTCGTTTTGGCTGATTGCAAAACTTTTGAGATTGCCGAGCACGTCGGTAAACCACAACCGCACCATGCGGACACCACGTTCTGACGCAGTTCTCAGCACGTAATCACATTGCTGTTCACGCATGATTTCTCCTCATCATCTTTATTCTGGCAGTGAAAAACGGCGAAGGGGACCCCGTGCGTACGAGGCCCCCTTCACAGCGATGTCACCAAGTGACGCTGAACTGCTCAGCGCTTCTTGGAACCCTTCGTAGCAGCTGAGCACACCGTTTCGGTGATGAGCTGCGCAACGGTGTAC
>JALRDI010000229.1 GCA_023257035.1 Ilumatobacteraceae bacterium
CACAACCCCAGAACCTGAAGTGATGGTTGCCAGGGATGTCACCACCGAGGAGCGCTTTCACGCAGAAAGGAATGGTCGAGGCCCACGTCGACTTATTTCGCAGCGCCACATCCCAGAATCGCGATGCGGAGAATCGAGGCTGGATCACCATTGTTCCACCCGACCAAAGGGTCGACAACATCGAATATGACTGCGCATTCGTATGGAACAGCGGAAGGAAGATTTGAGTGACATCAGCTGACGTAAGTCGCATGTGAGCACAGTTCATCTGCATTCCCCAGATGACATTTGCGTGCGTCCACAGCACCGCCTTCGGTCGAGAGGTCGTGCCCGAGGTGAACTGAATACCGAGATCTGCGAGCGGGTCAATTGACCGCTCGGGCGCTACCGACCCTTCCGAAAGAACCTCATCAAACTTCTCATGTTCGATACCAGCGGGAACATCGTTAGGTGTCCCCGCGTCCGTTGCCGCCAAGATGAGGAACCGAATCTTTGGAGCAGCATCGGTGACAAGTTGGGCGAACCCCGGCGAGGTAATGGCCCCCACCACACCGGCATGTTCCGCGAAATACTCCATATCTCTCGCAACCGACCGGGTGTTGGTCGACACCGCGACTGCACCAATACGGGCGCAGGCGAACCACGAAATCACGAACTCCGGAGAGTTATCAAGATGTACGAGCACGCGGTCACCGATCTGCACGCCACGTGCATGCAATGCTCCCGCCAAACACTCAACAGCTGCACCGAATTCGGTGTACGAATACGTTTGCGATTCACCCTCGAATGGCTCCCAGACCATAAATGGCTTCGATCCATATGTCGCCACCCTCGAAGCCAAGACCGACGGGACGTCGCGGCCTTCAACCATCGCCCACTTTCCGGCATCAATTCGATCTTGAAGATCACTCATCTCAATGTTTCCCCCACCTGAATACATTCTCCGCGAACTCTGACACCCGAAGAGTAGAACGACTTGACGCAACGCTTGGAATCAGAACTATCGAATGACTTCTGCGACACTTACGAGATGGCGAACCCATTCTCTGGATCCACTCACCGTGATGGCACCGTTATCCAAGGTGAGTGGAGATCTCCTCGACAAATGCTTCACGACCAAACCTACGACGGTCACGCAAGCGTCCACGACGACTCAATGGCGGAGGGCCTTGGCCTTCCCGGTGCTCCAATCGAAGGGCCGACACATTTCAGCCAACTCGACCTTCTCGCCTATGAGATTTTTGGTGATGAGTGGTTTGTTACTGGTTGTGTGAGTTCGCACTTTGAAAACATGGTGATCGAAGGCGAGCAGGTAAGAGCATTCGCACAACAAACAGACGACCGCACCGCCGAGGCATGGGCCGAGAAACAAAATGGCGACAAGGTGCTCACTGCAACTCTCACGATTCGTGGCGCCAACACATTGCTCTCAGAGCGACTCGCCGCCGCTCAATCAAAGGACCCTGGCGAACTGCACATCATCGACCGCCTTGAGCTCGGAATGACGACCGGGCCTGACAACGCGACTCTCACCATGGATGAGCGCAACGGCGACCTGTATCCGTTTTCTCTTGCTGAGAAACTTGACTCAATCACCGAACCGTGCCGGTGGTATTCCGACGGCGCCTCAAATCCGTGGGGAAACCCTGTCGTTCCATCTGAAATGCTGAGCGTGATGGGCCATCGAGGAGGTTCCCACCTACCGGTTCGCGGGCCCTCTGTCGGACTGTTCATCGATCTTGAGGTATGCCGCTACCAGCCCGTGCTCGTCGATGTGGAGTACTCAGTGACTCATGAGGTCGTCGCGATGGGCCAAAGCAGGCGAGTTGAGTCGTATTGGACCCGATCTTCAGTGATCGACAGTTCGGGGGCCGCCGTCGCCGATGTCCTGCTCCACCAAGGGGTGTTCAAGGCCTCTTACGCTGACTATCCCGCCCAACCTGCATAAACAGCCCAGTCACGTCACGTACAGGATGAACCACGGAAGCGTGAGCAACGAGACGAGTGTTCCCGCCATCACGATCGTTGCGGTCTCATCCGGTCGAGCATCCAGCTCAATTGCAATCACCGCCGCAAATACCGCAGCGGGCATCGCCGCTTGAAGCACGATTGCACCAGCAGCTTCACCAGTGAGCCCCAATCCTGCCGCGATTGGAATCGCAACAAGTGGTTGCAGCAACAACTTCGCTGCAAGGGAGCGAATCACATCGAGGTCAAGCCGAGGTCGACCAATGCTGTGAAGCTGAATTCCGAGCGTTACCAGCATCACCGGGATAATTGCTCCAGCAAGCAGACCAACAGGTCGGTCGACGATCAACGGCACATCGACATCAATTGAATTCACCAACAGAGCCGGGGGAATCATCAGCGTCATTGGCGAGCGAAGGGCCCGGCTAAAACCAGCGAGCCCGCCGTCAGCCAACGTCACTGCGAGGATCAGACCTAGGCCGTTGACGACCACCATTGCGACAGCGGCATACGGGCGAGCCGAGTCATCAAAACTGAACAGGACGATTGCCAAGCCAAAATTTCCGACATTTCCATACGCCCCAGTTGTCACAACTGCCGCTCGACGATCTTGCGGAAGCCTCCACGCCATCACATATGCAAGGACAGCTGACACCGTAAATGCCCCTGCCGCCGCAAGCGTTAACCGTCCAAGCATCTGCGGCGCGAGCTCAGCATGACTCAGAGCGTCAAACACGAATGCCGGACCAATAAGCCAATATGCCAATTTCGCAAGTGGCTGCGCTGGAAGCAAGAGCCACTTACCGGCCGCAACACCTGCGATCACCAAAAGGAAGACAGGACCGAGAATGTCGAGAAGAATGCGCACGATCTCGGTCACTCGCCACACGGTACCGATCGGTTGTGCGCAACAAACGCTCGACGCGTTGGAACACCACGAGATACGAGCCGTATCCTGACGGGCAATGAGCGAAACAATCCACGTTGCAGCGGGAAATGAATGGTGGCGTAACGCCGTCGTCTATCAGGTGTACCCACGATCGTTTGCTGATGCCAACGGCGACGGAACGGGTGATGTCGAGGGAATCCGCTCAAAAATTCCGTATTTAGCTCAACTCGGAGTCAACGCAATCTGGATGAACCCGTGGTACCCATCACCGTTGCTCGACGGTGGCTACGACGTTGCGGATTATCGCTCAATTGCGCCCATGTTCGGAACGCTTGAAGACGCGAAACGTCTCATCGGCGATGCCCACGCAGCAGGAATTCGAGTCATCGTTGACCTTGTTCCAAACCACACCTCCTGGGATCACAAATGGTTCGTGGCGGCTCGAGCCGCCGCACCAGGAAGCCCGGAGCGAGACCGATACATCTTTCGTGATGGCAAAGGAGAGAACGGCGAGCTCCCGCCGACCAATTGGTCATCGGTATTTGGGGGACCCGCGTGGAGTCGGTGTGAAGACGGTCAGTGGTATCTGCACCTTTTCGATATCAGCCAACCCGACCTCAACTGGAATAACCCCGAAGTTCGAGCAGAGTTCTGCGACATTTTCCGATTCTGGATTGATCTCGGGGCTGACGGCTTTCGAGTTGACGTTTCTCACGGACTCGTAAAGGATCCGGCATTTCCTGATGTCGATCTTGCAAGTGAAATTTTGACGGTTGGCCATGTCGATAATCACCCGCATTGGGACCGCGACGAGGTTCACAACATCAACCGCGAATGGCGTGCAGTTCTCGATGAAAAGGAGCGAGAACTCGGAAGAGAGCTGATGATGGTTGCCGAAGCGTGGGTGAAAGCGGAGAGTGTTCCGCTCTACCTTCGACCAGACGAGTATCACCAGTCGTTCAATTTTGATTTCCTTGGATGCCCCTGGGATGTGAAGCAGATGAAAGCTTCGATTAACCGGGCCCTCGTTGATGCCGCCTCAGTGAATTCCTCCGCGACCTGGGTCCTGTCGAACCATGACGTTGTCCGACATGCAACTCGGTATGGATTGCCAGCGGGAACCGATTATCAAGAGTGGCTGATGA
>JALRDI010000300.1 GCA_023257035.1 Ilumatobacteraceae bacterium
GGGAGAGCTCCCCATCGAGGTAGGGCTCGAGTTCTTTGAGTGTCTCGTTGCAGTCGGCCATGTCGTGTCAGTCGGCCTGATCCACCAGGCCTCGCTCCTCGGCGTAGGCGTACAACGCGCGTTGCATCGCTTTTCTTCCCCGATGGAGCCGAGACATCACGGTTCCGACCGGAATATCGAGCATTTCTGCGATTTCTTTGTACGCAAAACCTTCAACGTCGGCGAGAATCACCGGCAGTTTGAAGGTGTCAGGAAGATCTTCAACCGCAGATTTCACCTCGTCATCGGTGAGCAGATCGAGGAACTGATCCTCAGCAGAAAGCGAACCTGCGGCGTTTTCAAGAGTGTTGACTCGCTTGTAGAGATAGAGGTCTTCGACATCGGCAAGATCGGTTTCCATCGGCCGGCGCTGTTTCGAGCGGTATCGGTTGATGAAGGCATTGGTGAGAATTCGGTAGAGCCACGCCCTGAGATTCGTGCCCTCGGTGAAGGTTTCGAAACTGCGATACCCGCGCATCATCGTTTCTTGCACAAGATCTTCCGCGTCGGCGGCATTGCGCGTCATTCGGAGCGCGGTCGAATACAACTGAGGTGCGTATTCCATTGCGCGCTCGGGGAAAGTCGAACGATCTGCCACGACTAGGAATGTAGTCGGGTGATCAGTGTGAGCCGATGCCGCGCAATTCTTCGCCGGCCGACTCAGTCGAGAGGAACCACTCGTAGGTGCTCTGCAGCCCATCGCGCAATGTGACCGATGGCTCCCAACCCAATGCCCGAAGTCGAGAAATATCGAGCAGCTTCCTCGGCGTGCCGTCAGGCTTTGAGGTGTCCCAGTTGATGACCGCTTCAGGGTGCACGATCGACTGAATCGTCTCGGCGAGTTCCTTAATCGACAGGTCATCGCCGGTACCGACATTGATGTGTGAGTCGCCGCTGTAGTTCTCGAGCAAGAACAAACATGCACTCGCTAGGTCGTCAACGTGCAAGAACTCGCGCATCGCTGAACCTGTACCCCACACCTCAACCTCTCCGGTTGTAGTGCTACGGGAATCGTGGAACTTTCTCATGAGCGCCGGGATGACATGGCTCGAGGTGAGATCGAAATTGTCGCCGGGCCCGTAGAGATTGGTTGGCATCGCCGAGATGAAATTGCAGCCGTACTGACGACGGTATGCCTGGCACAACTTGATGCCGGCAATCTTCGCAATCGCGTACCACTCGTTTGTTTCTTCGAGTGGACCGGTCAGCAGTTGCTCTTCTGTGATGGGTTGCGTCGCATCACGTGGATAAATGCACGACGAACCGAGATAGAGAAGTTTCTCGACACCGGTTTCGTATGCGGAGTGCACAACGGTGCCGTGGATCATCATGTTGTCGTAGATGAATTCAGCAGGGCGCGTGCTGTTCGCAAGAATCCCGCCGACGGTGCCTGCGACTAAGAAGACGTAGCGCGGACGATGCTCGTCAAACCAGGCGCTGACATCGCTCTGATTGCGAAGGTCAAGCTCATCGCGCGTCGCGGTGAGAATATTCGTGAAGCCTTCACTCTCAAGATGCCGAACGATTGCCGAACCGACGAGCCCGCGGTGGCCTGCGACGTATACCGGACTGTGCCGGTCGACAGCTGATGATGGCTCAGTGCCAGAAGTCGTCTGCATAGGGCTTCTGAAAAGGATAGAAGCAAAGCGACCAACGCCTCGCTCACCGAGAGCCTGGGATGAGAATTGAACTCACGACCTACGCATTACGAGTGCGTTGCTCTACCGACTGAGCTACCCAGGCAACGGGCGGGAGCCTAGCGAGCCGTGACGGTGCTAACCACCGGACACCAAACGAACGCTGAAAAATCAGTAAGGGGCAGTGACTAACGGGGGAGCGGTAGTGACCACATCAGTCGCTCAAGAGCGAGTGACGAGTTTGCATTTCGACCCAGGGCCGACGCGGTCTGATTGATCGCAGTGACCGCCTGGGCGGTGTCGTCGGCACTCAACCGACCCGCAACCATCGCATCTCGGTATGAGGCGCTCAGCACGGCCAGCCCGGCTCGAAGTTCATCGGTGACGAACCGTCGATGCTCACGCTTGTGGCGGTCCTCAAGCTGCTTCTTGCCGCTGCCCCGGCTGCCGTATGTGTCAATGCGTTCTTGCAGGGCAGCGACTTCTTCCTCGTGACGAGCTTTGAGAGGGGCGGCTGCTTCATCGATGAGCAATTCAATGCGCTGCACAAGTTGTAGCGCAGCAGAACCTGAACCATCGAGTACATCAATTGCACGAGCAAACGTGTTTCGCCGCTCGGCGAGGTCAGGGTCGGTTGCGATAAGCCGTGCTCGATCGAGATCGCCAAATGCTCCAGTTGAAGCAAGCTCAGCGGCAGCCGGGTCGATACCTTCGGCGACGAGTCGTTCAGCGATCACGTCGTCTGCGATCGCGTGAAAATCAAGACGGACACAACGAGACGCAATCGTGATGAGATTGTTCGGAAGACTTTCGGCAACGATGATGAAACGAGTGCTCGCTGGCGGCTCTTCGATCGTCTTTAATAATTTTGCGGCAGCCGCATCTGCGACGAGATGAAAGTCGTGCAAGATCATCACCGTGAGGTCACCCTCGGTCGGGCTCAACCATGACTGCTCGACGATCCACTGCGCCTGATCAACACTGATCGAGGCACCTTCGCGTTCAACTTCGCGACAGTCAGGGTGCTCGCCGGCCATGACAAGGCGTGCATTTCGGTCGTCGGGATCGTCACCGCCAGAGATCATCACCGCAGCAGCGGCCCGAGCCGCCTGCTCTTTCGTTGACCCATGTGGTCCGACGAAGAGATACGCGTGAACGGGGTGTTCGAGAGAGGTTCGCAGTTGCGAAATGGTGGAGTCCTGCCCGATGACAGCGTCCCACACTGACGACATCAGATACCCAAACGCTCGCTGACAACTTGACGAATGGTGGCAGCCGTCTCATCGGCTGGAGTCGATGCGTCAATCACGTACCAACGAGTTGGGTCTCCGGCCGCCATTTCCGCAAACCCCTCTCGGACCCGGCGGTGGAAATCTGCGCCGGCCTGTTCGATGCGGTCAAGTTCACGGGCATTCATGCGGCGCTCAAGGGTTGCGTCATCAGTGACGAGCA
>JALRDI010000095.1 GCA_023257035.1 Ilumatobacteraceae bacterium
GATCGCGGCGGCGCAAATCCGCTCGCAGAATGAGATCCCATTCCCAAACCCCATGGGTTTACCTACTGGCGAATGAACGACCACACGCATTGAGTTAATTGTCAGTTCGAGGTTCAAATTCGAAGTAGGCGCGTCAGAGTAAGGTCGGGTCGTGCGTCCAGAAGACCTTCTCCCTCATCGTCCGCCATTCTTGTTCGTCAATGAAATTGTGAACATCACTCCTGGAGAGTCAGCGAGTGGAACGTGGAAACTCACCGGTGACGAATGGTTCTTTGAGGGACACTTCCCAGGTCGGCCGACGCTGCCTGGCGTTCTCATGTGTGAGGCAATTGCTCAGGTTGGAGCGCTGGCTGTCTTAGCCGATGAACGTTTCTCAGGCCGACTTCCGCTGTTTGGTGGAATCGATAAGGCTCGCTTCCGCCGACAGGTGGTACCCGGCGACGAGTTGTTACTTGAGTGCACCATGGGCCGGTTGTCGAGCAGGGCAGGACGAGGTTCAGGAACTGCTTCAGTAAATGGCGAAGTCGCCTGCGAGGTCGACTTGATGTTTGTCATCGCCTAAGCCCGATTGGCCAAGGCGGCGTCGATCAGACGTTTCCGGTTCCGATGATGATCGAACCGTTGTGGCCACCAAAGCCAAAGTTATTTGACATTGTTGGGCCGGGCTCCCAAGGACGCGGTGAACCGGTTACCACATCAACCGTCATTTCACTATCGACGTTGATGGTGTTTGCAGTGGGCGGAATGAGTGCGTGCTCCATTGAGAGAAGCACTGCCGCGGCCTCAAGAGCACCAGCTGCGCCGAGTGCGTGACCGGTCACACCCTTTGTCGAGACGACGGGCACTGCATTCGCACCGAAGACTGAGCTGATAGCTGCACCTTCTGCTGCGTCGTTGAGCGGGGTTGATGTTCCATGGGCATTGATCTGTCGAATGTTGGCCGCTTCAAGGCCGGCATCTGCGAGCGCAAGTTCCATGCAACGGATTGCGCCGGTTCCACCTGGAGCTGGCGCAGTGATGTGATGTGCATCGGCATTTGATGCGGCACCGAGGATTTCTCCAATGATGTTTGCACCGCGATCAACCGCTGAGTTCCATTCTTCAAGAACGAGCACGGCGGCGCCTTCACCCATGACGAAACCGTCTCGGTCAGCATCGAATGGTCGTGATGTTCCCGTTGAAGAGAGCGCCGTCATATTGCCGAATGACGCAAGCGAGGTTGCAGTTCCGGCGTATTCGGTGCCACCCGTAACGACAGCATCCGCGAGTCCCCAGGCGATGAGCCGGGCGGCATAGCCAATTGCATGCGTTCCCGCTGCACATGCCGTGCAGATCGTTTCATTCGGCCCCTTGAACCCGAATCGCATCGATACCGATGCTCCCGGCGCATTCGCCATCATCATTGGAACGAGGAATGGCGAGACACGACGTTCGCCCTTATTGAGGCGCACATCGATTTGTTCTTCAAGCGTATGGATTCCGCCGACGCCGGTTCCGAAGATCGTGCCGATGCGGTCGTCGGATGCCGCTGGCCTGCCGGATTGCTCTAGGGCCTCGGTTGCGGCAGCGAGCGCATACTGCTCACTGCGGTCGGCGCGACGAGCATCCTTTGGCGAGTCAAACCACGGGGAAGGGTCCCAGTCTTCGATGGACGTGAGACGCCCAACGTCAACGAGTCCTGGCCCGAGGAGACCGTTCCAATATGCCTCTTTGCCGATACCGCATGGCGCAACAACGCCAAGTCCGGTAATGGCGATACGCCGACCGCTTCCTTGCATCAGAGTTTGCCGGCCACCAAGTCGTAGGCCTGTCCAACGGTCTCGATGCCTTCGAGTTCTTCCTCTGGAACTTCGATACCGAATTCTTCTTCGAGTGCCATAACAAGTTCGACGAGGTCGAGGCTGTCGGCGTCGAGGTCATCGCCAAATCGGGCTTCTGGCTTCACTTGGTCTTCAGAAACTGACAGTACTTCGACTGCGCACTTGCTGAAACGGGCGAACAATTCTTGGTCCACGGTTACTCCTTGGTTTGTTTTCGGTCATATGACCGCTGACGATTCTACGAAATCTAGAGCGCTCGGTGGCGGAGCGTTTAATGACCCATCCCGAGACCGCCGTCAACGGGGATTACGGCACCGGTGATATAAGCCGCATCTTGCGAGGCAAGGAAGGTGACGACACCGGCAATTTCATCGGGTTCGGCCATTCTTGCGAGTGGAACCGCGGCGGTGATGTCGGCGAGGCGATCTTCGCTGAGCGCGGCCGTCATGTCGGTGCTTACGGGTCCCGGGGCAACGACGTTCACGGTGATCGATCGTGAACCGAGTTCTCGTGCTAATGAACGAGCCAATCCGACAAGGCCTGCTTTGGATGCGGCGTAGTTTGCCTGTCCGGCAGCTCCAAGTAGCCCAACGACTGATGAGACATAGATGATTCGGCCTTTG
>JALRDI010000131.1 GCA_023257035.1 Ilumatobacteraceae bacterium
CAGAAACGCGGTGATGCCATCGCCATCGCCGGCCTTGCCGCTGGTGCGGGCCATGATCATGTCGTACTTGGCCTTGTGGATGCCGGTGTTCCAGGTCTTTTCACCATTGATGATCCACTCGTCGCCATCGCGAACGGCATGGGTCTCCATATGGGTTGCGTCAGAGCCATGTTCAGGTTCGGTGATACCGAATGCGAAACCGCGACGGCCTTCTGCGAGGTCGTCGACCCAGTCGGCCTTCTGTTCGTCAGTGCCGTAGTTGATCATCAACAGCAGCGCGACGTTGTTGCCGACGATGGAATGTTCGTTTTGTAGATCGTTGTGCAACCCGAGGCCCCGGCGCGCTAAGTGCTCGCGAATGACGGCCATCCCGTAAATCGTTCCTTCACTACCGCCGTACTCAGCAGGGAACGGATAGCGATAGAAGCCTGCCGCATCTGCCATGCGTTTCGCCTGATGAAGGAGGTCTTCCCACTCATCATTTGGGAGCCCGCCTCGCTCCCAGTCGGTGCGAGCATCTTCTCTTCGATGATCAAAAAATCGGATGTTGTCGTTTGACTCTTCAAGTGGCCGAATCTCGGCATCGATGAAGTCATCTAGTTGGCCGAGGAGTTGTTGTAACTCTTCGGGAATCTCATGTGGAATTGGTGGATTCACTGCAATCGCCTCCTTGTGCTGAACGTACCCGAGCGAGGCCCGAGCAATCGGCTCGGGGCAACGTCGCGGCTAGGCCGTTGCGGACAGGTCGATGATTGCCTCGTGCTCAATCGAGGTGACGATCTCGTCGTTCTGCATGAAGTGCATGTCAACGATTGCTCGCTCGCCGTGGGCAAAAAACCGGTCGACAACTCGAGGAACAATCGTGATCTCGCTTCCGACTGCGACGGCTCGATGGTGACGGATAATCGATCTGGTGTGAACCCAACTTCCCCGTGCGAGTTGTTCATGCATGATGTAATTCGCAAGATCAGGCCAGACCGCTGGGTGGACGATGCCTGCTGTGGTGCACACGTCGAGGTCATCGCCAGCGGGAACTGCGTAGTCGGATCCGTATGGGGTGTCGACAGTGATGGTGACTGATTGAAGATCGTCACCATCTCGAAGCGCAGGAGCACTGCCGGCGTCAAGTACTGGTCGCAGCACCGCTCGCGCTTGGGGTGATCCGGTGTGCGCCTCAATCAGTGTTGAGCCGTCGCTGTCGTTCGCGCTGACCGTGACGGTGTCTCGATCAAAGACGGGTTGGCGAAAGCGCACCTCACCGCCTCCGTGTTCAACCCACGACGTCCCGTGGGTAACGAGGGGAAGGTGACAGAGATAGGCGTAGACGGTGACACCTGCGACAAGGGCGCCAGGGAAGCCCGCGGCCCGACCACCTTCATCGGTATGGATGGGATTTCGAGCATGGACTGGAAGATTCGTTGCGGTGATCGACCACGGTGCGTACTCAACTGAACTCATATGACAGTTTCGCGCAGCGTTCTTCATGGCATGCTGTCGCCGTGAATATCACCGACCTGCATGCGACAGAACTTTCGGCGGCCATTCATGAACGGATGGTCTCTTGCCGCGAGGTGATGGAGGCCTACCTCGATCAGATCGATGCAAGAAATGGTGAGTTGAACGCAATCGTGTCGCTTCGTGACCGTGATGACCTGTTGAACGAAGCAGAAGTCTGCGACGGAGAGTTAGCAGCAGGTTCTTCTCGGGGATGGATGCATGGTTTTCCTCACGCGGTAAAAGATCTTGCAGAAACGAAAGGTTTGCTGACGACGAAGGGTTCACCCCTGCTCACGTCGTTCATCCCCAATTACGACGCGTTGCAGGTGGCGAGAATTCGAGCGGCTGGCGCAATCATCATGGGGAAGACGAACGTGCCCGAATTTGGGCTTGGTTCGAACACCTTCAATCCAGTTTTCGGCGCAACGGCCAACCCTTATGACACATCCAAGGTTGCGGGGGGAAGTAGTGGTGGTGCTGCAGTTGCCCTAGCGACGCGAATGGTTCCGGTTGCCGATGGGAGTGACTTCATGGGGTCGCTTCGTAACCCGGCAGGGTGGTGCAATGTCGTTGGATATCGGCCAAGTTTTGGTCGAGTACCGGCCTATCCGAGCACTGACTCGTACTCGACGTTGTGTGCAACCGAGGGCCCGATGGGACGTCGCGTGCTCGATGTTGCGATGTTGCTTGGCACTCAAGCCGGTTGGGATCAGCGAGTGCCAACCTCGGTTGCCGGAACACTTGATGAGTTCGCGTCGGTTGAGTCATGCACACCGCATCTGTCTGGAACACTCGCTGGTGTTCGTATTGGGTGGTTAGGTGACCTTGGTGGGCATCTTGCGACAGAACCTGGGATTCTCGAGACATGTGAGACCGCCCTGAAGCGGATGGAGGCCGACGGTGCCGTCATTGAGCCAGCCACCTTGAACGTTGACCTTGATGCCCTCTGGACCTCATGGCTGCATAACCGTCATGCCTATAACGCGGCGACGTACGGCTCGCTGCTACAACGTGAGGAAACTGCATCTCAAGTGAAATCAGAAGTTCGGTGGGAGGCGGAGTCGGGCATGTCACTAACGGCCCTTGATCTCAAGCGAGCGTCAATTGTGCGCACTGCGTATTACGAACGAATCGCATCGATGTTCACCTCGGGTGGTGGCGTGTATGACCTACTCGCACTACCGACTGCTCAAATGTGGCCATTCGACATTGAGATGAGATGGCCACAAGAGGTCAACGGTCGAGCAATGGACACGTACCACCGTTGGATGGAATGCACGATCTATGCGACCTACGCCGGATTGCCAGCGATCTCGATGCCTGCGGGGTTCTCTGAGAGTGGTCTTCCGGCCGGCATTCAGCTCATCGGCGCACCACTCGCTGATGTGAATGTGCTGAAGACTGCGGCCGCCTATGAACGTCTTATCGACGATCTCAATGTGGCAATGGCCTAAAGGTCAGCTGTCACCAATTCGCGAGAACGACGGTGGTCGTTTCTCAACGAATGACTGCACGCCTTCAGCGAAGTCGGGACGCTTGAAACTTTCCACCATCAGTTGAGCGGCCTCGGCTTCAGCTGCTCCCATGCCCTTGTGCAAATGCTCGTAGACCTGTCGCTTCATGATTGCCATTGAGGTTGGCGAGCACTTCTCGGCCAATTCAGTGATGTAGTTACGACACCACGGAAGCAGTTCGTCAGGGTCATCAACAAGGTGATTCAACAGACCGAGTTCTTTGGCCTCGGTGCCATTGACTCGTCTCGATGACATGAGCAGGTCAAGTGCAACAGACGGGCCAACTAGCTGCGGCAATAGCCAGCTCAGACCCCACTCAGCAATCAGCCCGCGCTGTGCAAATGCGGTGAGGAAGAGCGATTTCTCTGTTCCGACACGCAGGTCGCAACACAGGCTGAACGGAAATGCCATTCCAGCAACGGCGCCATTGATGGCGGCGATGATCGGCTTGGGGGTCGTCATGAGAAATGGGAATCGGCCATCGAAGTCGCCATTTGAATCTGCAGCGGCCTCACCATCAGCAACTGCCGATCCGGCGTCATTACTTGATTCGCTGCCTGACGAAATATTTGACAGCAGCTTCATGTCGGCACCGGCGCAGAATGCCCTTCCGGCACCAGTGATGATGATTCCGACAACTGCTGGATCTGCGCTTGCTTTCGCAACTGCATCACGGATTTCGTGGTCCATCCGGTTTGTCCAGGCATTCATTGCCTCAGGTCGGTTCAACGTGATCGTTGCGACTGGGTTATCGACTTCGTAAAGAATGGTCTCGTACATACTCATGCTCCTCAACACGGGAACGAAAGAGCGCCCCCTCTCAACGCAAGTCTCGTCGAAAGGGGGCGCTGCGAACGCATTGGGTGAGATCAGATGATCGTCAATCGGCGACGTGCGTCGAGGAGCGTCCCCCCAAGGCTGGCCAGTCCCAGGCCAAGGAATGCAAGGGAGAGATCCATTCCTTTGGCTGGCAATGCGTTGCGACACGTGTTGTCGGCAGCGACAGCAGCTATTGATGCTGCGTCAGTTGCGGGAGATTCGTCAATGGTAGGCGTAACTTCGACAACCTCGTTGAGTGACCTAGCCGCCGTCTTCTTCACGTTCCCAACCGTGGGAGCTTCCTCGGATCCTCTAATTGTTGGTTCGTCTTCGATGACCGGTTCGTTGATGTCGTCAATTTCCGCGACAAGCTTTTCGACAGCTGTTGATGTGACGATTTCGGTGATGACCTCGTCGGCTGGCTCTTCGGTGGCTTCCTCGTCAGCGACTGGCTCGTCGTCGACTGCTGGCTCTTCGATGACTTCCTCGTCAGCGACTGGCTCTTCTTCGACAACCTCGCCACCTTCGCAGACATGTGAGAGAACGAACTTCACATTCATGCTGTAGGGGGCGACCATCGCACTCGAACCGGCTGCGGTGAGATCGTTGAGATCGGCACCAGTTGGAACGGCAACAAACACGTTGTCGGTCTGGCCACCGTTGGTCACGATGTCGTCACCAGCGACGAGAGTTGCTGTGCCGCCGATGTTGAGGTTCATGGAAGTGAACTCGTACTGGCCATTGTTTGGTGCCAGAACGAAGTGCCACCAAGCATCGTCGCTTGGGCAGTCGTTCTTGACTTCTGCACGGTCGTTGTGGAGTTGAACAGGAGCTGGTCCGAGATCGATTGACTCATTCCGGCCGTTTCCGTTTCCGCCTGGGGCGGCTTGAGCGATGTTTGCCCCGAAGAGCGAGAACATTGCGACGGTTGAGATTGTTGCTGCGGTGAGTGACTTGCGTGCGTTCATGTCATCCAAGAGCGCGCTGATCACCTTTTCTCGCGTTTTTTCGTGAATTTTCTTTCAGATCGAAAAGCTTTACAAATCAATGGATTTCAAGGAAAGAAAGGGCAGCTCATCAAGAAAATAGTGAGATTTCATCGATTTTTGACACGATGACAATCGATTGAGTCCACAGATCTTGATGACATCTCCCGGCAACTGCACGATCTTGTCGAGGAGAATCGGCGGATTCATGAGATTGAATCCATCAATCTCGACCCAGCAACAAACGTCATGAACCCGCAGGCCGAGGCGTTGCTCTCGTCAGGATTGGGCTCTCGACCCTCGCTAGGGCGCCCGGGAAGTAAATATGAAACCGGCCTCGAAGCAATCGAGTAGATCGAATTGCTTGCTGACGACCTCGCACGGCGAGTGTTTGGTGCTGAACATGTTGAACTTCGGACGGCTTCAGGTGCGCTGGCCAACGTCTACGCATTTATGACGACCTGCAAGCCCGGTTACAACGTCATTGTCCCTCCGGCAACCATCGGAGGACATGTCACTCACCACATAAATGGTGCGGCCGGGCTTCTTGGATTAGAGATTCATGAGGCACCGATCGACGCAGACGAGATGACGGTCGATGTTGAGCAAACGCGTGCGCTCGCTGAATCGATACGACCTGCACTCATCACGATCTGTGGAAGCCTGAACCTCCGACAGCATCCAATCGGTGAACTCGCCGAGATTTCGCACGCTGTCGGAGGACGCTTACTCGTCGATGCTGCACATATGAGTGGTCTTTTTGTCGGCCGCTACTGGTCGTCGCCGCTCGCAGAAGGCGCCGATCTCCTCAGGATGAGCACCTACAAAAGTCTTGGTGGCCCACCTGCCGGAATTGTTTGTACCAATGATGGTGATCTCGCGGAACGTCTCGACGCAATCGCGCATCCGGGTCTTACTGCCAACTTTGATGTCGCGAAGACAGCGGCGCTCGCGGTGACACTGCTCGACTGGCTTGAAGTTGGAGATGCATATGCGCGATCGATGGTCGAGGCTGCTCAGGCGTTGGCCTTCACATTGGCAGATGCTGATGTTGGCGTGATTACTGCGGGTGGCAAGTTCACCGATTCACACCATGTCGCGATCGACGCACGACCATTCGGCGGTGGACAGACCATTGCGGCATATTTGCGACGTGCGAACCTGCTCACCTGCGGAATCGGCCTGCCGTTCAACAGCGTGAATGGCGATGTGTCAGGCCTCCGACTCGGAACACCTGAAATTGTTCGTTGGGGTATGGGTGTAGACGATGCAAAGGAAGTTGGATCGTTGATCGCCCGTGCGATTCACGAATCTCCCGAATCTGTCGCGGCCGACGTCACCGAATTCAGATCGTCCTTCAACAAGATCCACTTCGTGCGTGGTGGGCCAGTCACACCATTGCCGGTGAGGTGAGCTGTTGCTCGTCGGTTCGTTGAGACCAACGAAATCAGCCCGGCTACAGTCGCACCTGTGAGCCTCCCCGTCATTGATCTCGCGCCATTTGCAACAGGAGAAGATCACTCCAGCCCTGCAGCTCGTGAACAGGCCACAATCATTGATGCAACCTGTCAAGAACTCGGTTTCTTGCTTGCTGTTGGTCACGGAATCGCCCCCGAGACCAAAGAAGAACTTCTTACCGTGATGCGCGAATTCTTCGCGCAACCGCAAGACATCAAAGAGGCAATCTCAATCGCGAACAGCCCGTGCCATCGTGGGTATGTCGGAATTGGCACAGAGGCATTAGAGGGCGCACTTGCTGACGACGAGCAACTTGATGTTCCACGACTCGGCGACTTGAAAGAGACCGTCGACTCCGGCACCGAACATGGGCCAGATCACCCGGAGGTGCTTGCCGGCACTCCGCTCCACGGACCAAACCAGCTGCCTGACTCACCTCAGTTTCGTGCGGCATGGCAGCGGTACTTTGATGAAGCGACCGAGGCAAGCCTGAGAGCACACCGTGGACTAGCGGTTGCCCTTGGCCTTGCGTCAACGTGGTTTGAAGACCTCGGAGGCACTGACCGTGATGCATTCATGTATCACTTGCGAATGTTGCATTACCCGCCGACAAGTCGGGTGACGCCGGCCCCGGGGCAGCCCGGGTGCGGTTCGCATACCGATTACGGCTCAGTCACCATTCTCACCGATGATGGGCACGGAGGATTGCAGGTTAAGACTCGGTCGGGAGAGTGGATTGATATCTCGGTACCTGATGGTCATGCAGTCGTGAACCTTGGTGATCTCATGGCGATTTGGACGAACGATCGCTATGTCTCGAATCCTCATCGGGTGGTGAGCCCGCCCAACGTCGACCGATACTCGATTCCATTTTTTGTTGAGCCCGGATTCCACACCCACGTTGAGTGTTTGTCGACCTGTCAGGATGCATCGAACCCTCCACGACATGAACCTCTCACGGCAGGCCCGTATTTGCTGTCACGCTTCGACGGCACTCATTCGTATCGAAACGCTCTTCTCGACTGAGTTAGTCCCGATGCTGTGAGTCCCATGCCATTGCGATCGCAACGGCAAGGACAATCACACTTCCAATCGATGCACCGACGAGAAGGTTGGTGGTAGTGCCGGCCACGCCGCCTGGATTGCGATACCCGGGTGCAATCGACAGCGTGCCAAGTCCGAGCCAGGCGGACATCGTTGACAGTGTTGCTGGGAATACCGCCCCCACTGCGAGAGCGAGACCGGTTGGTCGCACAGAAAGAAACCCCAGCAGACCTCCGACAGCCAGGGCTCCGAGTTGGACGAGGCGACCGATCATCAGATGATTCGGCCAGCCCTCGACACCGTTGAGTAGCCAATTCGCCGACCATGAAGAGTTTTCGATTGGGACGAAAGGTGCAATTGCAGCGATGACAACAATGAGCGCGCCGAGAGCGTGGATGTACGGGTTGAGGCTTGCTTGGCGATCAATTAACAGATCATTCATCGAGGCAAAAAACGCGATGAGACCGAGTCCTGCTGCGGCAAACAGTGCCCAGTACCCGAGGTCTCTCGTGATGTCGATGGTGAATTCACCCGAGGCACTCGCAGCAAAATTCTGCGCCGCTTGAACTGGAAATTCGACGAGCCCGATCGACAGCGCGGTTGTACCCAAGACCGAGAGTCCGCTTCCACCGACGAGCCCTGGTCCCCAAGATCGGCCGATGATGGTGCCGACTGCTCCAACAGCAAGCCCGATGGTTCCGATAAGTCCGATAGCGATGAGGTTTGAGCCGAGGTTGTCGAGATGCCATGTTCCCGTTCGAAAACCGACGGCGTTCGCAACGTCTGCGAACTCTGCTCCGGCTGAGGTCGAGATACTGAGAATGTCTGCAGTGAGAGCGATGAGCGTGATGATTGCAGCGACAATCCCGATGAATGAGGTGACCGTGACTTGAAGGTTGATCGGCGCTGGCGACTCGCCGGTCGCGGCAGCTGCTGCGATTGTTGGCGATCCAGACGACGGCGTTGGGGGTTCGTCATTGACCGGAATGACCTCGGTTGCCGCAGCCGTATCGAAGGAGATGCCACCGGCGGGTAGGTCGTCGATGGTGTCGTCAAAGGGCCGTTCTTCATCAGCCCAAACGAGCTGCGATTCAAACGCGGGCTCGTCGGTCGTTGAAATCTCGATGGTGTGTTTCAACTCTTCGGTCTGAATGGAGTCATGAAGTCGTGTGAGGGCAAGTTCATCAAGACCATCACGCTCGGAATGATCGATGACCGGCAGTTCTCCGGTCCGGTCGCCATCCGCGTCGTCATGAAGCACCGGCGACTCTGTGGTGATTGCATCAATGACTTCGGTTGGGGCATCAGTCATCGCTGAACCGCAGCCGTTGCAGAATTTTGCGTCATCGGGTGGCGTTGCTCCGCAATGAGAGCACGTCATGCCGTCACCCGTTTGAGATGTCGACACATCGTTGGGGTTTGCCACCCGACCATGCGTTGAGACTACGACATCATCTGATGAGACACAGGAAGTTTTCGATCGTGGTCATCTACGACGCAGGCGCCGTAGTTGTGTTGTGACGTATGGCCGAGCCCGTCGTTGGCCACCACGGGATGCAATAGCTGCTTGCAGTGATTCAAGCGATCGAACGATTCTTTCGATATCCGGTTCGCGGGCAAGGCCTTCGCACTCGTCGGTGAACTCGCCGAGGGTGCGATGACCGCGTTCGTTATTGCATCGCTTGCAGGCGGCAACCTCGTTTTCGATCCAACTTGGACCACCCTTGATTCGGGGGACGAGGTGCTCAGTGGTTGGAACGACGTGGCGTTCATCGAATGGACGTCGACACCAGACGCAGTCGTCACCGTCACGTCGAAGAATGATCGCCATTCGTTCGCGCCGGTTTGGCTGTCGACCGTGTTGGTGTTCTGTCGCTGGATGCGATCGGCCCATGTGACAAGAATGGTGCAATGGCAGGTCGCTTCGCACCTTCACCGACAGGTGATCTCCACATTGGAAATCTTCGGACGGCGCTTGTTGCGGCTCTTCTTGCCGAAACGTCAGGGCGCGAATTCATAATTCGGATGGAAGACCTCGATCTCGTGACGGCTTCACCGGAGTTTGAAGATCGCCAGATTGAAGACCTTTCGTCGATTGGGGTGAGAACCACTCTGGAGATCGTTCGTCAGTCAGAACGGTTCGAGTTGTACCGGGAGGCCATCACACAACTCACCGCCAGCGGCGACGCATATCCGTGTTATTGCAGTCGACGTGAGATTCGCGCCGAGATTGAGGCTGCTGCCCAGGCACCACATGGAAATTTGCCCGACGGCGCCTACCCGGGTATCTGTCGTGACCTCACGGCAAGCGAACGGGCCGAACGTGAGGCGGAAGGTCGCAAACCGGCGCTGCGGCTTCGTACATCGGGTGAGACGTATGTGGTGAATGACCTTGTTGCTGGCCGATTTGAGGGCGGTATCGATGACGTGGTGTTGGCTCGTGCCGATGGCGTGCCTGCGTACAACTTGGCAGTGGTGGTCGATGATGCGGCCCAAGGTGTCGATCAGGTGGTGCGAGGTGATGACTTGTTGTCGTCGACGCCACGGCAGATGCATTTGCAACGTCTGTTAGGTCTTCCCACACCTGAATACGCGCACGTGCCTCTTGTGCTGGGAGAGATGGGCAGTCGTCTGGCGAAACGTGATGGCGCGATCACACTTCGAGAACTTGTCGAACGCGGCGAGACGGTGAGCTCGGTGCGAGATGCGATTGCTGAAAGCATCGGGTGTGGGCCTGCGGGTAATCATCCAGAGCCGTTCGAGTTGTGGGCTGCGCAGTGGTCGCTTGATCGACTGGCACGCGAGCCAGTTCAACTTTCGAACTTCGCGCTGTCAGTTGAGACCGAAGACGATGCCGCGTCGTGATTTGACGTCCTCAGTACTGTTGAGGTGAATGGCACGAGCGCGATGGACACACGCAACTTGGTTGATGTCAGTTGCTGTGTTGCCGTTGGTGTCGGGCTGCGCGACAACTTCGCCAGCATCATATGGTGTGGCAACTGATGCGACTCCGGAGGCGGTAACGACGACAACGCTGTCGTTGCCTCGAGATCTTCCAACGACGACCGTCACCCGAGAGACGACGACCACCTCGTCGAGCACCACCGTGTTGCCGACGTTCGAACAAGAGCCCGCAGTCGTCTCGGCAATGACGAAACCTCTCAGTGCGGTCGGTCGTGAAGACGGAGAGGAGACTATTCGTCTGCAAGAACGTCTGCTCGAACTCGGATTTTGGGTGCAGTCGACCGATGGGATATTTGGGTTGACGACCCGTCAGGCAGTGATGGCTGCACAAAAATACTTCGGGCTTCCTGCAACCTCATCAGTTGACGAAGCCACGGCGGAGGCGCTTTCAACTGCAACGACTCGTCCTCTGGCGCGCAGCGATCGCGGCACATTGGTTGAGATCGATAAGTCGCTCCAACTCGGATTTTTTGTCATTGACGGGGTGACGGAGTGGGTGCTCAATGTGTCGACCGGCTCGGAGATTCCATATTCCGAACCGAATCAGAATGATCCCGAAAAGATCGAAGAGGGCGACTCGATTACTGACCCTGGTTTATTCAAAGTTGATCGCGAGCGAGCCGAGGGTTGGTGGGACGGTGATCTCGGTTCGATTTATCGTCCGAAATATTTCAATGGTGGCATTGCCGTTCATGGTTCGGGTTCGATCCCGAACTATCCGGCATCGCATGGTTGTGTGCGGGTGAGTACCCGTGCGATGGACTGGATTTGGGAAGAGGAACTTATGCCGATGGGCACTCCGGTTTGGGTGCACGGATCTATTCCTCGGTGAGCGTGCTTGATCGCGTCGTGTGATCGGCCAGCGCGTCTGCGAAAGTGATGGGGTGAAGTTGTTGAGGCACACCAGCGTTGCTGCCGCCGTGTTGACGGTGGGCGTTCTTGCTTCATGTGGTGGAAGTGATGTTTCATCAACGGAAGGTGAAGCCGTACCTCAGACGTCGACAACGGTGACTGAAGTCAGCACGCCAACGACAACGTCGCCCACCCCTACAGCAACTCCAGCAATCGAAGATGACGGCGCTTCTGCTTCCGACCGAGCTGGCGAGCGGCCGCAGATCGTCACAACAACAACAGCCCCTGTTCCTCCGGCGCCGGTGGTTGACGATGACACGTTGACGCTAAGTAGATATGGAGTTGGTGATCATCGGTTCGGTGATGATGCTGATGAGGTCATCTCGTTACTCAGCGAAGTGTTCGGAATTCCCGAATCTGACACGATGCGCCGGTTCACCGAGAGTGAGAGTGGCGAATTCGTCGACCGCAACGGTGACTACGTGTTCATTGATGTGCTCGGTCGAGAGACGTGCTTCGATGTCGGCTTATGCGTTGAAAGTGCCGGTGAAGCTGACGATGAGATGGTGTTCACTGGGTGGACTCACCGTGGAGTCACAGGTGCACTTGCTACCGGTGAGGGTCTAGGTGTTGGGAGCCGCTGGTCCGATTTCCGATCAGCAATGACAGTCGAGCCCATCGGGTGCGGCAAGTACTCGGCTGGGATGTATCGGGGGATGAAACTTGAGGTTCGATCAACGTCTGATTCATTCACGAATGAGGATGCCGTGACAGCAGACCCAGAGGATGTTGTCGTGGTTGTACTGTCCGCAGGCGACGTGCGAACATCGCTTCACCCGGCCTGCTGACGTCGTTAGTGAGCGATGTTGAGAGCGGATGACGGGAATCGAACCCGCGTTCTCAGCTTGGGAAGCTGATGTTCTACCATTGAACTACATCCGCAGACGGGCTCAGATTAGCGGCACTTCAGGTTGCGACCCTACGTAGAGACGCTGCCGGAGCACTAAGGTTCAGTTCGTGATTTTGTCTGACCGGACCATTCGTGAACAGATCTCCAGTGGTCGCATCGTTATTGACCCGTATGACGATGCGCTGGTACAACCGTCGTCAATAGATGTGCGAATTTCGCACCTGTTCCGGGTGTTCCGAAATCACACAGCCGGAGTCATTGATGTCAAGCGTGACATGACTGGTCTCACAGAACTTGTCGAGATGCCAGAGGATGGCTCAGAGCCGTTCATGTTGCATCCGGGCGAGTTCGTACTCGGTTCAACACTTGAACGAGTCGGCGTCCCTGATGATCTCGTTGGCCGGGTCGAAGGAAAGTCGAGTTTGGGTCGTCTTGGGTTGCTCATTCACTCGACTGCCGGGTTCATCGACGCCGGGTTTGATGGGCACATCACGCTCGAGCTGGCGAACGTCGCATCACTGCCGATCACGCTCTACCCGGGAATGAAAATCGGGCAGGTGTCGTTCATGCAAATGACAACACCGGCTGAAAACCCGTATGGCAAGGGCGCCCGTGGTTCGAAGTATCAAGGTCAACGTGGCCCGACGCCGAGCCGCTACTTCGAAAACTTCAACGCTGACTAACTTTCCTTTGTCAGTGTGGCACTAGTGATCGTCTCGGTAATGCTGCGCAAGAGGGTCGCCTCCAAAGTCCATCGTGAGGTCACGCCAGACGGTATGTACATGGTTGACATCTCGCTGAGAGTTGTCGTACTCAATGAGTATCCCGCCACCCTCTAACCGGTAGTAGTGCGGTTCACCAGGCTCGGTTCCTCCTGCCCATAAGAATCGAAAATCGTCGAGATGGGTTTCAACACGCCGCCATTGCTCATCTGCGAGCGAGGGGTGAATGCGATCGAGGTACGCGCCAAGAAGTTGACGAAGCAGTCCTACTTGAGTGACTCCACATTCAGCTATGGCGATGCCTTTCGGGGTGGCTGACAAACCAAGTGCAATGTCATCCTCTGGAATCCACCCTGCCTTCCTGGATGCCGAGTGGTGCACGTTCGATAAAAACTCATCGGTGGTTGCGTCGAACCTTCCCCGCCAAATCTCATTGAGAGGAATGACGGTGTCTCCCTCGCTGAGGCGCGTGCGGTTTGCGCCGAGTAGGTCGACCGGGGCTCTTGGTGAGAGGTGGGCCTGCAACCGACCATTCGCATCTAATGAATGAAGAAGTTCACGGGCGAGGTCTTCGGCGTCTCCCAACGGTCGAAGCAGGTGCGGGCCAAGAAGTTGCGAACTAGCGGGATCAGCACCGAGAAAGAGTGGAGTTGCGGAGATCACTTCGTTCTCCCTCACGGTGAAGTGAAGAGAGATGTGGTGGCCGCCAAACCGCCAGGACCAATTCGGTGAAGTCGGATCCCCAAAGACCGCAAGCCAATACAGAAGCGGGTCACGACCACGTTCTCGGCCATAAGACACTGAGAAACCCTCGACGCGATCGAGCACATTCTCTAGTCCCATGATCGTCGACGCCGTCGTATGACCAGGTGCGCTGAGTGCCGTCGCAAGCAACCGGTGCACAATCCGGTGCTGAGCAGATGTCATTTCTGCAAGTGGAAGGCCGCCATGATCAGTCGGTGTGTAAAACCACTTGAGTCTCTCTTGATCGCCTTCAGCAAAGTGAACGCATCCTTGCTGGTCCGTACTCAGCGTTGCGAACAGGTCGCCGATGATGGTGCCCATCTTGTCGGCCAGTGTGTGTCGAGTATCTAAGGTCATGATCCGGGCTCCGCGTCACCAGGAGTATGCAGCCCGAAAATGAGTTCAGGATCTCCAGGTTCCCAGTTGTTATCAGTTTGAGATCTTGCACCGATCGAACGAGTGCGTGAGAGCAACGAAGCTCCGAGAGCGAGTTGGTCAGACTCCCAATTAGTGAGCGCCGTATCGAGGCTCTCAGACCTCTCGAGGTGCCGGTACAGCGACCATGCATCTTCGGCGGCCTTCGCCGTTCCAGCTGCAGCGTGTGGTCGAACTGCGAACGCCGCATCGCCTATCAAGCAGGTTTTTCCATGGCGCATCCTCGGCACCTCAATGTCGTAGACGACCTGAAGGAACGGCTGTTCTACTCGTCGAACGACCTCTGAAATCGAACGTGGAAGGCGTGCATGCGCCGTAGCGCGCATTTCGTCGACGTGATGTTTCGCGACAGCGCCGGGTGGAACCGATACCGATCGAAGCTCGCCATCCACATCGGTCATCAGGTCGTCTAAATCACCTCCGTCGAGGTAATTCCGGTACCACACAAAGTTGAACAGCCGCTGCCCTTTATCAACCGAGCCGTCAAGGGCCGGTATCGGATACATGAGGATGTGACTATTTGCGAAGACGTAGTACGTGATCGCATCTCCAAGACGCGCAACGATGTCGCTCGGGAGGTCTTCTTCAGCGACCGTGCCTCTCCATGCGACGTAACCGGCATATTGAGGCACAACGTCGGGGAGCAGCTGATGTCGAGTCGTTGACCGAATTCCGTCCGCAGCGACAACAAGATCCACGTCGACCGATGAGGTGTCTTCGAAGGTGACTGAAACGGAATGGTCCTTTTCATCAACTCGACTCGACCCCTTGTTGAGGTGATACCGGTCGCGGCCAAACGATTCCATGAGGCGTTGATACACGGTGTTCCACGAACTGAACCGATACGGGTGATGAGATTGGTGAACGATTTCATCATTACGGCCGAGATAAATGATGTCGGACGTCGAAATTGAGATCGCGTCAAGGTCGATACCGGCGCGCTCGACGAGATAGCGGTACGAAGCTTTGAGGAATCCGATACCTGCGCCGCGCTGTTCAAGTTCAACCGGTGAACGCTCGTAAACGTCAACTTCGTGGCCAGCGTCGCGAAGCAGACACGCGGCAGAGACGCCGCCGAGTGATCCACCGATGACGGCTATTTTTAGCGGACTCAACGCAGCGTTATTCAGCCAGGAACGCCAAAGGTTGCGATGGTGTCAACCCGACACTCAAACAGTACTCGTCGTTCATCAATTGATGGATCACGGAGTCCGTATTCATCACCTTCACCGACGTACTTCTGCCAAATCCGATTCAGTTGCGCCGTCACACGCTCGCCTTCGTTCGGATCGTCCTCACTGATTTCGCGTTCGACGGTCACCTTCATTGAAAGCCAGTGATACATGTTTTCTGGATTCATGATCACAATCGAAATCTGCGGAGTGTCGCGAATCCATTGGGTCTTCTTGCGATGTGATGCGACGTTCACGAGAACCTTGTCACCTTCGTAGTCGAACCACATCGGAGTGAGATTTGGTCGGCCCGATGGCCCCATTACTGCCATGACACATGCGTAGGGCTTGTCCATCAGTTGTTTGTAGGTGGGATCGAGATCACTGATCGATGTGATTTCGCCTCGATCACCAACTCCGAACTGGCCTGCCTTGAGACCTTCAGAGACATCGATGAACTTGTTGACTTTGACCATTGTGAACCCCCATTCACGACTTGCGGTACCTGATATTAGAACCTACGCGAGCACTGATGTTCCAGTTGAGTGGCCGTCGGGTATCAAAACTGATGAATGTCGTTCTAGCCTCTGCTCACCTGCAAGATGTGCTCGTACTCGGTGGCGTCGAGTCGTACGTCAACGAGATGCGGCCTACCTGACTCGTATGCGTTCTGGAATGCTGGGAGGAGATCATCGGAGTGGGCGACAACCGTTGCGGCCATGCCGACAGCGTTGGCGAGTGCAGCGAAGTCGGTTGCGCCGTACGCAACAGCCTGTGCACCTCCTTGAGCTTCTTTCTGCTTGAGTCGAATCAGTGTGAGTTCTGAGTCGTTGAAGGCCGCGACAATGACGGGGAGTTGAAGTCGCTGGAGGGTTTCGAGCTCGGACAGTGCCATATGAAGCCCGCCATCCCCGGTAAATGCGATGACAGGACGATCGCACTCGCCAAGTGCTGCACCGATAGCCGCCGGAAGCGCGTAACCCATCGTCGCAAGCCCGTTTGAGATGAACACTTGTTTCGTTCGAGTCACTGGCCAGAAGGGCATTACGGCAAGGAAATGGGCACCAGCATCAACCGTCACGACGGTTTCGTCCGGCATGACCTCGGCTGCTGAACGGACAAGATTTACGGGTCCAAGCGGGCGCGATGCATCGGCGAGTCGAGATCGCAACCCTGCGACGTGTTGCGTTGCGTCTCGATGGTCTGATGATCGCAAAGAAAGAACTTCTCGAGCATCGCCAATGAATGTCATCGACACGGGGGCAAGTGAGTGAGCGAGCGGAAAGTTGTCAATTGAGACAACGTCGCATGAGTAAGTCCATGCGCCGGGGAGCGGTTCGACGTCGTCGAAGCCGATGAGAACGACGAGGTCTGCGTTGTTAAGTAACTCGCGTTCTGGTGTGGCGTTGGTGAACATGCCAGCAAGTAGCGGATGTCCCTCGGGCAGAATCCCAGCCCCTTGATAGGTGGTCAGAACAGGTGCGGCAAACTGCTCGAGCGCTTCTCGACAGTCACTCGGTGCCTGTGAGCCACAAATCACGACGGGTGATGAGCATGTCGCGAGCCGATTACGTAGTTCGTTGGCGCTGACGATAGTTGCCGGTGCCGGGCGATCAGCGTGTTCATCAATATCGGTTGTTGAATTTGCATCTAGGTCGATGTGGACGGCCCCAGCGAGTGGGCCTTTTGCGGTTGCGATGAGGTCGACGAGTTGCGCTTCGGTCACGTCGTTGCCAATGCGTGCAGTTCGTAATGTGACGGTACGCATAAGTGCACGTTGGTCGAACCTTTGGTGGCCAGTTTTCGCCCTGGTTGCTTCGGGCACACAATCGGTAATGACGAGAAGTGGTGCTCTGTCAAGCGTCGCGTGTGCTGCACCATTGACGGCGGCTGCTGCTCCCGGTCCCCGCGTCACGATGACTGCTGACACTGTGTCAGAAACGACGCTGAAAGTTGCGGCCATGATCGCTGCACCCGTTTCGGTGTGCGCAAGGACAAATTCCACACCATGGCGATTGAAGGCACCAATGAGGTCGAGATTTGGTCCACCACCGGGAACGCCAAACACGCGACTGCACCCGTTCTCTGCAACTGCCTTCGCGATGGATTCAAAAGCGTTCATGGCTCAGCCGAAGAGTCGTTGTGAGGCAAGTTCGCTGCCTTTGGCGAGCGAAGCAAGTTTGGCGAAAGCAACGTCAGGATCAATGTTCTTGATGCCCACATGCACTGAGAACCCGCAGTCGACACCGGCCATGAGACGCTCAGGGTCGGTGACTTCGGCCCATTTCTGGATCCGTTGCGCGACTAACTCTGGATGTTCGATGTAGTTCGATTGCGGTTCAATCACACCCGGGCAGATCACTTTGTCAGCTGGAACACCGAGGGCCTCAAGAATCGCCCATTCGTGGGCGTGACGAGGGTTTGCTCCTTCAAAGAGCACTGTCTGCGGTTTTGCCGTCCACACGATGTCAATGATGTCGGCAATCGGAACGTCGTGATGATGTGGTCCGGGATAATTCCCCCAACACAGGTGCATTCTGAGTTGCTCAGCCGGGATATTGCGCACGGCATGATTCAGT
>JALRDI010000187.1 GCA_023257035.1 Ilumatobacteraceae bacterium
TCATCCAAATCCTTTATTACAAGGCGTGCTGCTTTCTTATTCACACCCTTTTTTTCTAGGACTTCATTCACGAGTCGCTCACGCTGCGCCTTGGATAATGTCTCAAGTTGCTCAGTGAGTTCCTTGATTCTCTTTTCGTCAGCTCACTTGACGCATTCGGAGCCTTTGCTATCTTCGGGAAGGTGATCACGTTTGATGTTGCTTGGTATTTCAGCCTCGTCATCGCAATTGCGTTGGGAGGCCTCATCACCACGGTCGCGAATTTGGCGACCACGGTGTACCTCCATCGAGGGCTCTCGCACAAAGCCTTAACGTTCAGCAAGCCAGCGCACGGAGCGTTTCGAACGGTGTTGTGGCTCACCACCGGAATACGCCCCCGACAGTGGGTTGCTGTGCATCGAAAGCACCACGCCCACACCGACACTCCCGACGACCCTCACTCCCCCGCTATTCATGGATGGTGGAATGTGCAGGTCAAGAACTACGTGATGTACCGCAGGGTGGCTCGTGACGAAGCCAACACCGAGCGGTTCGCGAGAGACCTTTCACCAGATCGGCTCGACAAGGCGCTTTTTGACCATGCCTTGCTGGGGCTTGGGACGGGTATTGCCGTTCTCGTCGTCCTTTTCGGTCCTGTTGTGGCCGTCATCGCCGCGGCAGTGCACCTCAGCTACTACATCGCTGCGAACTCGGCGGTCAACGCAATTGGACACCACTTTGGCCGGCGCCCATACGACAACTCAGCGACGAATCTTCAATGGCTCGCATTTCTCACCGCTGGCGAGGGGTTTCACAACAACCATCACGCAGCACCGACGTCGGCAAAACTTGCCCACCGGTGGTACGAAATCGATCTCGGTTGGTTATTGATCAAGCCAATGACATGGCTCCGTCTTGCCCAGGTTCGCCTCGACGAACTGCGCCTCGTCAGCTCTTCTCGGCGTTCAACCCAACCAGGCTGACCCTAAGTCTCAACTTCAGACCGCTCACCGGCCTGCACGCTTCATCCTGAGACGCGAAAAGGGTGCCCGGCCTATCGGCCAAGCACCCAAATTCGATTTCAGAACGTCATGAGACGTCGTTGATCACGATGGCGAGTACACGCCCATCTGCTGACCCTTCTCGGTCTTCCAGAAGATGTCAGCAATTTCATCGATGTAGGCAACGAGCTGCTGACCAACGGCGGGGTCCATTGACTTCTTTGCCTCGCCTGCCTGGTGCACTGCCTTCCAGAACAGGTCGTGAAGTTGTGGGAATTCTTCAAAGTGCGCCGGAGCGAAGAAATCTGCCCACAGAACCATGAGGTGGTGCTTGCACTCTTCGGCCCGCTGCTCTTTGATAAAGACGCAACGGTCTTGGAACACTGCGTCGTCTGATTCGTGGTACTTCTGAGCGGTCTTGACCACTGAGAGGGCCTCAATCTTTGCCTGTGCTGGGTCGTAAACGCCGCAGTAGAGGTCGCAGTGTGCGTGGGCTGGTGTTGCAGAGGCGAACAGTCGTCCGAGCATTTTTGTCTCCTG
>JALRDI010000201.1 GCA_023257035.1 Ilumatobacteraceae bacterium
GAACCAGCGTCGATGAGTGCTTTGAACGCCTGCAGTTTCGCAATCCAGATACCGAGCGGTGGGATACCAGCAAGCGAAGCCAAGAAGATTGTCATCAACACTCCGAGACCAGGAGCGTACGACATGAGCCCGCCGAATGACGAGATCTCACCAGAGCGAGTCTTGCGTGCCACCGCGATGATGACGGCGAAGGCACCGAGGTTCGAGAATGCGTAAATGAGCAGGTAGATGACAACCGCTCGCAGAGCAGACTCCGCAGCACCTGTGCCCATCACGGCGAGCGGCATCAGGATGAAACCACCTTGGCTCACCGATGAATAGGCGAGCATACGAACAATGTTTGTTTGACGAAGAGCGACCATATTGCCGACGGTCATCGTGAGCGCAGCCATCGCCCAAATGAATGGGCCGTGTACCTCATCGGCCCCGTAGAGGCCGAGGTAGAGCACCGTCAGCAGAGCGACAAAGCCCGCTGATTTTGAAGCGACAGATAGGAATGCTGTCACCGGGGTTGGAGCACCTTCATACGTGTCTGGAGCCCACGTGTGGAATGGGACTGCCGAGATTTTGAAGGCGAAACCTGCGACGACAAATACCACAGCAAGAACCTGCATTGCGGTGAGATCACCAGAGAGAGCTGCACCGATCTCTGTGAGCTTCGTTGACCCGGTCGTGCCATACAAGAAACTCATGCCGTACAGCAGCACACCTGATGCAAAGACACCGAGTAAATAGTACTTCACACCAGCCTCATTGCTCTTCACGTCACGCTTGCGCCACGCAGCCATCATGTAAGCCGGAATTGAGAGCAGTTCGAGAGCAACGAACACGCTGAGAAGGTCACGGCTTGAAGCCATCATGACCATGCCAAGCACGCTTACCAGCATGAGCACATAGAACTCACCTTGGTAGTAGCCACCCTCTTCAAGTTCGTTCTGGCTGAGAAGAACTACGACGTATCCGACGAGCAAGAACAATGCCTTCAGAATGAGGGCGTACTCGTCAACGACGTAGCGACCATCGAAAATCGCGTCGCGGACATCACCACCGAGCACAGCAAGTGTCACCACCGGGATCACCGCGCCAAGCATGACGAAGCCCGTCAAGGTTGCCATCGCCCACTTCTTGGCCTCGTCGAGCCACAGGTCGATCAGCAGCACAAGGTTGATGCCAGCAATCAACACCAACTCGGGTGCGATCGCATGCCAATCAATCGTTGGCGCCGTCCAGGCTTGAGCGAGCAATGAACTGATCACGGGATGCCCGCTCCAACACGCTCAATGAGCAATGAAACAGCTGGGTCCATGACGCCGAACATCAACTGCGGATACACACCGAACACGACGATTGCGATGAGGAATGGCGTCCAAGCAATCCACTCGATCTTTGTCACGTCGTGGAGGTCGACATCGTGGTGCTCATCATTCACACCAGCACCAACCGGGTGGGCGTGCTGTTCGAACTCTGGGTTCGGACGACCAAACGCTGTGCGCTGGTAGAGCCACAAAAGATAGGCCGCCGCGAAGACGGTTCCGATTGCGGCGATCACCATGAGCGTGCGGAAGAGTGCCTCACTCAGCCCGAAGTTCGGACTATACGCCGACAAGATGGCGGGGAATTCGCCCCAGAATCCGGCAAGGCCCGGGAGACCAAGTGATGCCATCGCCGCGAAACCAAGGATCCACCCGAGACGTGGCATCTGAATGAGCATGCCCGAAAGTCGAGAGATCTCAAGGGTGTGGTAGCGGTGCT
>JALRDI010000224.1 GCA_023257035.1 Ilumatobacteraceae bacterium
GGAAATGGCTGCACATCAAGTACTGATCGTGTTGAGCCTCCGGGCATGACCGTTGACGCCCGGTCGAACAGTTCTTTCGAGAGCGGCCGTTTCTCGGCGTAGCGGGCTTCTGCAGCCTTGCGCTGCTCCACGAACGTTGACATGGTCACATTGTGGCTCCTGCTGGCAGCACGGGCTCAAGCGGCACCCGCGAGTTACTCATTCGATGGATTGGACTTCACTGCTGAGTCGTCGTGCTGATCGGGCGAGGAAGAGCGCAACACCGACGATGAGCACCCCTGAGACCGCGATGAGTAACGGTGCTCGGCCTTCGCCGGGGAAGAAGTGAGCAATCGACCACGGCACGTAAATCAGCAGTGAGCCAGCGCCGATGAACGAGAGCACCGCCCGCCCGGGTGTTGCGCCAATTGCCAAGCAGACAAGTGCAGAGACAAGCCCAACCACAGTTCCGACGCCAGGCAGTTCTGATGCCGAGATTGCCGGACCGACAATGATTCCTGCACCACCAATGATCAACATCGCCGTTGGAACACGAACCCTCCCCCGCTCTCCAACGACATATGAGGTGGCCCCAATTGCCCACACGGCGAGACCAGTCGCCACCCCGTCGTTATCAGCGAACTGGATGAGTGCTGTCGGAACAGCGAGTACGAGCGAAAGCACTCCAGCAACGAGGAACGCTGGAACGAGGTCTTCGTTCGTGCCACCGATGGGGCGCTGTCCAAGCCCGATGAGAGCGCCAGAAGTAGCTACGAGAAAGAGAGCGCCAGCAGTCCCCCACTGGTCGATCATCATCGTTGATCCAATGACCATGACAACACCGCCGGCGACACCGGTGATCACTGGATACGTACCAATTTCACGCTGCGCAATCAGCAGCATCGCGGCACCTGAAACCCACACCACAAGTCCGACGACAGGAAGCTCCCACCATTCATTCGCAGCTGCGCCAAGCGACACAGCAAGACCACCGAGGAAGGTGAGTTGTTGCAGCGGTCGGGGTTTCCCGCGCCAAAGCACTGCACTCAAGAACGCAACAAGACTTGCGGCTCCAGCAATGACACGGTGCTCATCGGTCCATCCGTACGTTGGGACCGGACCCATTGAGTCGTAGATAGCGACCCCACCGGCCGCAGCGATACCCGCCGTGCCAATAACCCACAAACTCCACTTCAGGCGCCGCAAGGCGTCATCGGCGTGTTCGTTCACCAACGCGCCTCCAGCCACCCCAGCGACTGCCACCGCAGTCGGCAACCCAACACGCCAACCGGTTGCAAGGTCCGGCCAATAACGAGCAACGAGCATGATCACACCAATTGCCGAGAGCAATCCGCCGAGGTAGCCAAGTGCCTCGGCAACAAGGGGCATCTTTCGCTCTTCACGTTCGGTGTTGGCATCGCTGGTGGAAGCGACCTGTTCGTTGTTGTGCTCGAATGCAATGATCGAGTCAACCTCATCGCCAGAGAGAAGACCGGCCGTTTCCCAACGACGAAGCCAGGTCAGAAGCACCTCATTCACGGGCGCTGGTGCGGTTTCAGCCTTCTTTGCCCGCGAGCGTCTCGTGAGCCAGATAACGATGCCAATGACCGCGATGATCTCGAATCCTCCGAAGAACATCGCTCTCCTTTCGTGACCACCAGCATGTCATAGCAATGATGGCGAGACAGGCCAGTTCACGCGTTAACGAGAACCCTGCCCGTCGTCGACGCGAATCACCGTTCCTGTGACAGCATCAGAAGCAGGTGAACAGAGGTAGAGCAACGTGCTATCGAGTTGTGCTGGGTTCGCAATTCTCTTACGTGGGAAATGCTGCGAAATATCACCCATGCGTTCGAGCATTCCGTCCATCATTTCTGACTCGAATGCCCCCGGAGCAATGCAGTTGACATTGATGCCGTAGCGGCTCCATTCGACTGCGAGCACCTCGCTCATGCGAGCGATCGCTGCTTTCGATACCGAGTACAGTGCCGCTCCTTGACCGGCGTAATGGAACGCCGCAATGCTTGCAATATTGACGATTCGGCCTTGTTTCTCAGCCGCGATGAGGCGTCGTGCGACCTCGCAGGCAAGGATCCATGGACCCCGCACATTCGTGTCAAGAACGCTATCGATGAGTTCTGTTGACATCTTGTGCGCCCGTTGCGCATCGGGAACACCAGCATTGTTCACCGCAATCGTCACAGTTCCGCAGGCTTCCTCGGCGGCCGCAATTCCTTCGATGATTGAATCTGCATTTGTTGTGTCCATCACGACCGGATGAGCGCGCCCACCCTCTGATTCGACAAGTCGAGCAATCTCTTCAAGTCGTTCCTTACGTCGACCTGTCGGCACGACGATCGCTCCGGCATTGGCAAGCACTCGAGTAAATCGCCATCCGAGCCCTGACGTTCCGCCTGTTACG
>JALRDI010000253.1 GCA_023257035.1 Ilumatobacteraceae bacterium
GGCTCCGCTGCGGTCTCAAAGGCAACGTCGGTTGAGTGGGGATGGTTGCTGTCGCTACTCGCCGGAATTCTCATCGCAATCGCAACCCTTTCCGCCCTACTCGAACAGCTACTCGAAGAGCATGCGATTCGCACATCTGCAGTGTTTCTTGGTCTTATTGCGGGTTCGATTGTCGTTGCATCGCAACTCATCAGAGACCGAAACGCCGCACATGTTGCCATCGCCATCGTGGCTGCCGCCGCATTGTTCTTCGTGCTCGGCCTGCGATCGGACACTCATGCGGTTGGCCCTGAAATCGTCACCCGGCCGACGTGGGTATTCGTTCTTACTGGGGCGCTCGCAATCTGCGCGATGATCTTGCCCGGCATTTCTGGCTCGTTCATTCTCGTGATGATCGGTATGTACACAGAGATCATCGGGGCGGTGAATGACCGAAATCTTGCCGTTCTTGCCGCCACGGGTATCGGCTGTGTGGTCGGACTTGCTGCGTTCTCAACCCTGCTGAATTGGTTACTCGACCGCTATCACGACATTGTCATTGCCGCCATGGTGGGCCTCATGCTCGGTTCGGTTCGGGTGCTGTGGCCATGGCCAAACGGAACGTCAACCACCGCACTCTCTGCCCCTCAACACGACGTGATGATTCCGTTCGCCCTCATGTTCGTCGCTGCGGCTGTCGTCATCGCTGTGCAACGACTTTCGGCCCGGTCGGCGAGCTCAAACAGCTGACAGTACGTCGGTATTGATCTGATACAGGTCAGAGACGTTCCCAGAAAGAATCGCCTGCGTCATCTCATCGGTGAGGTGCGCTGTGTGCTCCGCCAACATCTCCTGCGACCATGGCCAGGTCGAATCACTATGCGGGAAATCGTTGGCCCACATGAGTCGCCGCCAGTTCATTTGCTCGGCGACACGAAACGCCGTCCAGTCGTCTTGGAACGTCGTGTAAATGTGCTCTGCGAAGTACTCCGACGGCAGCCGCTGTAATTCAACGCCTGGCGCCATCCAGTTCCGATGTCGCTTCCATGCGTGATCCATTCGGTACATGTAGTGCGGCACCCAGCCAGCATCAGCCTCAACACACACCACCTTGAGGTCAGGGTGCCGTTCAAACACCCCGCCGTAGATGAGGGTGCCCATGATGTCTTGAATACCGCGGATAATCGCAAGGAATCCGTTAATCCGCGGACCCCGTGGGCGACTCTCGAATGCGCTGGCCCGAGACGTGAGAATATGAAAACTGAGAGGCAAACCAAGGTCGATTGCCGCCTGCCAGAACGGGTCCCACATCGGGTCGTCGTAGTCGCCTGAACCATCCTCAGACCACGTTGCAGGTTCTCCCGGCATCATCACGCCTCTAAGCCCAAGATCAGCGATTCGTTGAAGGTCAGCAATGCCCTCGTCGACACTGCGCAGAGCCGTTTGGCCACAACCGAGAAGTCGATCGGGCGCCACCGAGCAATAGTCGGCAATCCATCGGTTGTAGGCAGTGAACGCTGCGTGTTTGAAATCGGCGTCAGGGTGATTGCAAATCATCATCCCAACCGTTGGGTAAATCACTTCTGCCGCAACTCCATCTCGCTGCTGATCAGCGATGCGATAGTTCGCGTCCCAACCTGAGCGATGAAGTTCGTCGAACGACACACCCGACACCGTCAGTTCTTCGGCTGGCTTGCCGGCAGCAGCAACAAGACCCATCGCAATCGGTCGCGACATTCCGGGAATGACGAACATGTCGCCTCGTGTGTCATCGCTCACCATATGTGGCGCCCGATCGCGCCACGCCGGATCGATGTGTGCCGTGTAACAGTCGGGAGGCTCAGTGATATGGGAGTCGGCGCTAATGACCGGAAACGAGAACGTCATCGCGCACCACGCACAAGACGACCCGGGGTTGCACCCGTTGACTCACCGTCGGCCATGATCTCAACCCCGGCAACAAATGTGTGTCGGTAGCCATCAGCCCTTTGCAACATTCGTTTGCCGCCAGCTGGTAGGTCGTAGGCCATCTCAGGTGCATGCAGTTGCAGACCATCGAAATCGATGACGTTAAGGTCAGCTCTGCGACCGACACCGATCACGCCACGGTCGGTGAGGCCGACCGTTTCGGCCGTCATTCGGCATTGCTTGGCGATGAGCGTTTCGACCGGAATGCGCCCCGTCGGACGATCGCGCCCCCACCACTGCAGCAATGTTGTCGGGAAGCTCACATCACAGATCGTCCCGACATGAGCTCCACCATCGGATAGCCCGGGAACCGTTGCTGGGTGACGCAACATTTCACCGACAGCATCGAGGTTTTCGCCAAACCAGTTGAGAATCGGCTGATAGAGCAGTGCATGACCGTCGTTTTCCAACATCCAGTCGTAGAGCAAGTCAAGCGGTTCTCGCCCTTCGCGACGAGCAATCGCTTCGACTGAGGTGGAGGGGTCTGGTTCGTAATTTGGCGGGTCGCCCAACTGGAAGATGAACCGATAACGGTGGATCGCGCGGCTCCCCAGGGAAGTGTCATCAACACGGGCACCTTCAATGATCTTGCGTCGCAATTCTGGGTCGCGCATAACCGCTACTCGCTCAGCGAGTGGGCGGTCGGCGATCGCTTGATACGGCTCAGAGAACATGAACGGATGCAGCGTTGCTTCGAGACCAAGCATCAGGCCGACTGCGCGTGCTCCCACCTGACCGCGCATTTGAACCCCGCGAGCCGACGCTTCGGCAAAACGCTCAAGTTCGACCCGCCAGTCATCGCCTGACTTCGCTCCCTGTGCGATCGATACTGAGATCGGACGTCCTGACTCTGAAGCCATTCGCTCGAAGAGATCAAGTTCGGCATCACGGTCGATGAAGTCAGTCACCGCCTGCAACACACCTTTGTTTGCTTCTCCTAACGCCTTTGCAATGCCGACAAGTTCATCAGCCTCTGCCCGCAGAGTCGGCGTTGGTTCACCGAGGCTTGTCCGGTGGTTCAGCGTTCGACTTGTTGAAAAGCCAAGCGCACCCGCTTCAACCGCTTCACGAGCAAGACGAGCCATCTCGGCGATGTCATCTGGGGTAGCTGGCTCCTGAGTTGCTCCACGTTCGCCCATCACGTGCAGACGAAGCGCGCCGTGCGGTAATTGGGTACCAAGATCGATGTCACGTGGACGACGCTCAAGTTCATCGAGATACTCCGGGAAGCTTGACCAATTCCACGACAACCCCTCGTGCAGAGCGGTACCGGGAATGTCTTCGACACCTTCCATCAACTGGATCAGGCGTTCACGGTTGTGCTCATGAACCGGAGCGAACCCAACACCGCAGTTACCCATCACTACCGTCGTGACGCCATGCCAGCTCGAAGGTGCAAGTGCAGAATCCCAAGTTGCTTGGCCGTCGTAATGGGTGTGGATATCAACAAACCCCGGTGTAACGAGATGGCCCTCGGCATCAATCTCGCGTTTGCCAGAGCCCGAAACCGACCCAACCTCGGTGATGACACCATTCGAGACGGCTACGTCCCCGATTGAACGCTCGGCCCCGGTCCCGTCGACAACAGTTCCATTCCGAATAACGAGTTCATGCTCTGCCATGACACTCCTTTCCCCAATCGAAACGCTAGTCCGACGGAGAACTCAGAAGTGCAGTCAGCGAGCGGCAAGTTCTGCGATTCGCGAAATGCCTTCTGCGATGTCGTCATCGCCAAGAGCAAACGAGAATCGGGCGTATCCAGGCGCTCCAAATGCTTCACCTGGAACGAACGCAACTTTGGCTTCGGTCAGCACGAGGTCTGCGAGTTCCAGCGTGGTGTTTGCAACGCTTCCACCGAGCGGACGGCCAAGTAGACCAGAGACGTTCGGGAAGCAATAGAACGCTCCCTGCGGCTCAAGACATGTCACGCCGGGAATTGCAGTGAGCAGACGGTGCATCTCGGTACCACGACGCTCGAACGCCGCCCTCATCATTGCGACATCGTCCAAGGTGCCTGAGACTGCAGCTAGGGCCGCCTGCTGAGCCACGTTGGCAACGTTTGAGGTTGCATGCGATTGGAAGTTGGTTGCGGCCTTGATGACATCGACAGGGCCGACCATCCAGCCAACACGCCAACCGGTCATCGCGTAGGTCTTCGCAACGCCATTGACGACGACGCACTGATCTGCGACTTCGGGAACAAGAGTGGGCATTGAGGCAAACTCGTTGTCACCGTAGATGAGATGCTCGTAAATCTCATCGGTGAGAACCCACACACCGTGCTCAACGGCCCACCGACCAATTGCCGCAATCTC
>JALRDI010000274.1 GCA_023257035.1 Ilumatobacteraceae bacterium
GATGGAACACCTTGGCCTCACGCCTGGTCCTGAGATCGGCAAAGCACTTGCGTTCTTGATGGAAATACGCCTCGACGAGGGTTTGATCGGTGAAGAGGCCGTGCTCGCTCGACTTGACGAGTGGTACGCAAACCAGCAGTAATCCAGTCGTACCCCCCGACTGGTCGGTAGCGTCTGAACGTGGGCATAGGTTCGCTCTCAAGTATCGCGACGCCGGTCGCCGTCGGCATTGGTGTCATTGTCATCGGCGTTCTCCTTCTCATTCGTGAACGGCGAACAAACTCCGCGAGCGCAGAGGCTGAACCTCGATTGAGTTCGACCTCGATGACGCACTCCCTGTCAGAGAACGCTGATACTTCCTCAGCTCGAGCACTTCTAGATGCCCTTGACGAGGCACTTCTCCATGTTGATCATGCGGGCGTCATTCTTGAGGTGAACCGTGCCGGCAGCGATTTGCTGGGTTCGCCGGTTTCATCGATTGTTGGGTCAGCGTTTGATACATGGCTTGACGACGCAGATAGTGGTGCCCTCGATCCGTGGATTTCTCGACTTCCTGACGAGGTCAGCCAGGGACATGGTGGACCACACTCAGCTGTTGAGGTTTCGGTGACAACGTCCGATGGGCGTCGTCTCCCAGTAGAGGTCACCGTGCAACGCCCCGATGATACGGGACCGATTCTCGTGCGGTTGACCGACCGAGATGAGGTTGCCGGACAGCGCAGGGCTCTCGAAGAAGCCCGTCGTCGATTCCATCAGGCCTTTCATTCAGCTCCAACTGGAATGGTGCTGGTCCGTCTAGATGACGGACGAATTGTCGAAGCTAACGAGGCCCTTGCGACAATCCTTCAGCGATCATCTGAAGAACTTGTGGGGCGAACCCTCCGAGAACTCACACATCCTGAGGACATTCGCGCTTCTCAAACCCACCGGGCGCAGCTCGAGTTGGGGGTTGTTGATTCATATCTTGTGGATCAGCGTTACCGGCGTCGTGATGGATCGTACGTCACGACTCGGACGCGAGTAGCGGTGTCAGAAGACGATGGGATTTTGTTCGCCCTTCACCACATCGAAGATGTCACTGAAGAGCGTCGCAATGCTGAGCAACTCACCCACGCCGCCCGTCATGACGAACTCACCGGACTTGCAAACAGGTCGTACTTTCAGCAGGTTCTTGAGCAACGACTTACGGGTTCGCGTCCGGGACTTGTCGGGTTGTTGTTCATCGATCTCGACCACTTCAAGGTCGTGAATGACAGTCTTGGTCACGCTCGTGGTGATGAGTTGCTGCGTCAGGTTGCAAAACGACTCGAGGGCGCTGTGCGAGAAGGCGATCTTCTCGCTCGTTTTGGTGGCGATGAATTTGTGGTTGTGCTTGATGGTCGGGGAGGACCGGTTGATGCGGCGACTGCAGCTGAACGACTTCGCGCAGCAGTTCATCCAGCGGTGACTGTTGACGGACACGAATTTTTTGTAACGGTGAGCATTGGGTGGTCGACAAACCACGACGCCGGCATGTCCCCTGATGAGATGTTGAGGGATGCCGACGCAGCCATGTATCGAGCGAAAAGTCGTGGCCGCGACTGTGTTGAAGCATTCCAAGTTGGTAGCCATAAATCAGGAATGCAGGCTCTCCGAACAGTTGGCGAACTTCGGCGCGGCGTCGAACGCGATGAGATTGTCCCGTATTTTCAGCCAATCGTTGAATTACAGAGCGGCCGGATTGTGGGATTCGAAGTGGTTGCTCGTTGGCTCCACCCCGACCGTGGCTTGTTGCCGCCAAGCGAGTTCCTTCCGTTCGCCGAAGAGTCCGGACTGCTGGTGTCGCTCGGGGCTTCAATGATGCGAAATTCGCTGTCGCAGATGGCTCGATGGCGCGCGGCAGGACATTCATTTGCAAATGGTTCGGTTGCTGTAAACGTCGGTAGTCGCCAACTCGTTGACAGTTCATTTTTGCCAACGGTGGTGGAAATTCTTGATGAGACGGGCGTCGACCCTGACTCGGTGTGGTTCGAGATCACTGAATCTGCATTGCTTGCGGATGCCCGTGCCGCAACGTCAACACTTCGAGAAATTCGCGGATTGGGCATACATCTCAGTGTCGATGACTTCGGTACTGGCTATTCATCATTGACGTATCTCAAACGGTTCCCAGTTGAGGCAATCAAAATTGACCGAAGTTTTGTGAGCGGCCTTGGTATTGAAGATGAAGACTCAACGATTGTTGAGGCAGTGATTCAACTTGGCAGGGCTCTTGGTCTCACCGTGGTGGCGGAGGGTGTTGAGAGTCCGCTTCAACTTCAGCGGTTGCGCGATCTTGATTGCGATCGAGGTCAGGGCTATCTCTTTGGCCGACCTCGCCCAGCAAATCTCATCGAAACTGAGCTTTCCGCGAACTAACTCACCGAGCGACTGGTCGGTGATTGACCGCTATTGTCGTGGCATGTCAGTTGTCGGCTCGTTCTCAGTTGGCTCAATGCGCGGCTCAACTGATGGTGGGGGTGTCGTCGATCACCGTCTCGCCCGTCGAATGCTGATCAACCAGGTTCGCATTGGTCGATTACGTCGCGATGAGGTATGCGATGCGCACCCTGAACTCATTCGTGCCGCAGCGAATGTGGGAACTGAAACCGAGGCGATCTGCCCGATCTGTGAAGAGGACAACCTTCGACTCGTGACATATGTGTTTGGTCATCGACTGCCGGCGCACGGCCGTTGCGTGTCGTCTTCGAAAGAACTTCGCGAGCTATCGGCAACAGGTAGAGAGTTGCGGGCGTATGTCGTTGAGGCATGCTGTGGCTGCCGTTGGCACCACCTCTTGCGTGTCGTTCCGGTCTGATGAAGCGGCGCAGGGCGCGTGGGGCTCTTTCCGGGGTCATATTCGCGTTGATTGCAGCGTGTGGGAATTCGTCACCGCAACCCACTGTGAGTGACCCATCTGAAAGCCCCGTTGAGTTCAAGCGCCAGGTGGTTCGGGTGTCGTCGGTTGACCTTGATGTTTCCTCGTCACAGATCGAACGTTGTGTGTGGGTTGCTGCGACGAGCGATCAACGTCGGCAAGGTTTGATGGGCGTTACTTCATTGGGTGAAGCCGACGGGATGCTGTTCGTGCAGGATGTGCCGACGGCAGGCTCGTTCTGGATGAACGACACGCTGATTG
>JALRDI010000031.1 GCA_023257035.1 Ilumatobacteraceae bacterium
CCAGGCGTTCGCCGAGCGCAGTGAACTTTACGTCGTGCCCGCCGGTCACGATGAGTGTTGGGACGCGGAGTTCCTGAAGTTGATCCCACAGGGGCTCTTGCCGGCCTGTTCCTGCTTGTCGGAGTGACTCTGCAAGTCCGACACTGCTGTTGAGTTGTCTCGCAGCGAGATCGTCTGCAGTGGGTTCAAGGTTGGAGAACATCGGCAGTGACATCCACCGGTCGAGAAATGCCGGAACGCCTTCCCGTTCGATGCTGTCTGCGAGGGCGTTATCTGCTGCCCTTCGTTCGTCCCGCTCTGATGCGAGATCGAGGCCCGCTGTCGTGCTGACGAGGATGAGACCAAGGACTACTTCAGGGTGCTGAACAGCGATGTGTACGAGGTAACGACCGCCCATTGAGTATCCGACCCACACGCCAGGTGTTGACGCCCCTGCGAGCGCTGTCGCGCCATCTGGCAGCGCAAGTGGAAGCGCTGTGCCTCTGCCATGGCCAGGCATATCGGGAGCCCAGAACGTAGCGAACGGAAGTCGCTCCTGAAGGGCTGCGATTGGCTTGGCCCAACTTGTCGAGGTTTGAGTGAACCCGTGCAGGAGATTGATCTGCATGGTGGTGGACTAGCTCTCGTTCATCCGGTCTGCAAGTCTTCGGAGGACTCTCTCGAATGTCTCTGGTTCTTGGGCCCCAGGTATCGACCATTGCCCTTCGACCACGTAGGTGGGAACCGCAGTAATTCCAAGTTGGGAAGCGCCGAGGAGTTCAGATTGCACTTCTTGCTCTCCCTCGTCACTTTCAAGAAATTCGATGGTCTGTGCACGCTCTGCGCCAAGGGTTTCCATCAGTGCCGCAAGCTCATCTGGGTCACCGATGTTATTTCCGTTAGTGAAATACGACGCGAGAAGGAGCTCTTTGACGTCTGCTTGAGGAATTGGTGAGCCGGGTTGGCCTGCTTTCCAAATGAGGCGGTGGGCGAGAAGGGTGTTTGCGCGTTGAGCGATGTCCATTCGGAAGTCGAGCCCAGCTTCCGCAGCGACTGAGCTGACATGAGAGATGATCTGGTCAGCTTGCTGAGGGCCGCCGAATTTGCGTTCGTACACCCCGCGGACGGGTTCGGTCTTTCCGGGTGATGCCGTGGGGTCAAGTTGGTATGCCCGATAAGTGACGTTGACTGAAATATCGTCCCCCAAATTGCTGAGGGCAGATTCGAATTTACGTTTTCCGATGTAGCACCACGGGCACACAACATCGGACCAGATGTCGATATTGATAGTGGTTGATTCGGAAGTTGTCATATCACGACGATACGTCCTCGGCGCAAAGGCCGTATCGTCGTGGCTGTGTCGGCATCGGCAACTTTCTCCGCAACTCTGTTTGACGAATGGGTATCGCTCGGTCTTACCGACGTTGTCATTGCCCCAGGTTCACGCAGCACTCCGATAACCGTGGCTGCGGCCCGAGATGAACGTTTGCGTACCCATGTCGTGCTCGATGAGCGTGCGGCCGCATTTGTCGCTCTTGGACTCGGGCTTTCTGGAACGCCAGCAGCGCTCATCTGTACGAGTGGAACCGCCGCAGCAAATTTCATGCCAGCGGTCGTTGAGGCAGGTCTGTCCGGAGTTCCGATGCTCGTGTGTACGGCAGATCGCCCTCCAGAATTGCGAGGAGTCGGCGCTCCCCAAACGATCGATCAGATCGAGATATATGGGAGCGCGGTCCTCATGTCGGTTGATGCGCCTGTGCCAGACGATGCAGATCCAGATTCTTGGCGGTCGCTTGCCCGTGAACTCTTTACGACGGCGAAGTCGGGCCCAGTGCATGTCAACCTGCCGTTTCGGGAGCCGTTGCTTGGCGAGGTCGAAACGCTCCCGGCGCCGTTAGAAGCTGGCCTTCAAAAAGAAATCGTTCCCGATCGGGTGGATCTCCCCGATGAAGTGAAGGTTGAGCGCGGTGTCATCATCGCAGGAGGTGCGTCAGGGGTCGATGCGTACACAATCTCTCGCATCGCCGAGGCATTAAGTTGGCCGATTCTTGCC
>JALRDI010000039.1 GCA_023257035.1 Ilumatobacteraceae bacterium
AACGCCAGCGTTCGGCCAGACAGCTTCGCTCCGTAGACCAACTCGAGAGCCCATGGCCCGAGCAGGCCGCCGCCGACCGTGCCGATCACGCCAATCGCAGCGACGACGATGATGAGCAACCGAAGCCCGCGACGGAATTCGTCAAACGACCGCTGGGCGGCGAGACGAGCGAGGCGGGGGAGCAGGCTTGCTTGGATGGCTTGAAACATAAACAGCGGAACTCTTGCGAGGAGCACCCCGTATCCGAATCGGGTCACTGCGTCAGCATCAGAATCGCTCGCAAGCACATTCGCAGCGATCGGCCCGGCATTGAGTAACACCGCAGCGCAAGCCGTTCCTAGAAGAAGCCAGCCGAAGTTTTCACTGACCTCGCGCCACTGGGCCGGTGGACCGGACTCGGTTCGAAGAAAGCCACCAAGACCGATCGCGACAACAGCGAAGAGCGGAGCGATAGCGATTGCAAACGCGTAGGCCCCAACTGCGGTGATTCCGATTGCAGTAAGCAGCACGGTGCCAAGAATCTTCATTACGCCGTCGGATGCGACGACAACAGCGAACGGAGTGAAGCGGCCGAGCCCAGAGCAGATTCCCCGAGACAGATGCACTGGCGCATAGGCAGCAAATCCGATGAGGAGCGCCCCAAACATCCACCAGTCGCCAGCAAAATACGATCCGGTAATCCAAGGCGATGACACTCCAAGCACCGCGATGACGATGACTGATACGACCACCGTGAGGATGCCAACCTTGACGACGACTGGCCGGCCGCCTTGGCCAAGAGCCCGTCGGTGAGCAAGCGCACGTCCGAGTTCTTGCTCGATAGGGAGAAAAAACCCTGGAGCGAGAGCGAACATCGCGAACCACATCGCAGCGATCGGAGCAAATTCTTCGTCTCCTCCGAGCGCTGACGCTCCCACCCTGAAGAAGGCGTAGGTAGCGATTCCGGCGATGATGAGGCCAACTGCGATCGTGATCGCTCCCTCGGGAATTGCTCCACCCGACCGGCCTTCGTTGTGAGACCCCAACTGCTGGTCTGGCACAGGTGAAACGGCGTCGGTCACGGGGTGAACGCTACCCCTTCGTGGTGCACCTGACCGACCACCGCTCGCCGTGAGAGATAGCCTCGCCGGGGTGGAGGGAGTGGATCTCGTACCGGTTGTTGCGGTGCTCGTAGCGCAACAACATGCAGATGATGTAGAACCCTCGCTAGCCGCCCTTCGTCAGCAGACATATGGGGCTCTTCGAATTCTTATTGCTGCTCGCCCTGATGAGGTTGAACGCACTCGCTCGATAATTTCAGAGAACAACGGGACCGAGGTTGTGTTCGATGTTGCCGGGACCACCACTGCTGATGCAGTGAACGAAGCGACCTCCCTCGTCGATGGTAGTAACGGCTTGTTCTGGATTGTCGAATCAGGAACAGTTCCGCAACCGGATGCACTCGAGCATCTCGTTCAAGAACTTCTTCAATCGAACGCTGGCATCGTCGGGCCAAAGCTTGTCGATCTCGCGGATCGATCACGTGTCCAATCCGTCGGGATTTCCGTCGATCTTGCCGGTGAGCGCGCCGAGCCATTCAATTTGGATGAGGTTGACCAAGAGCAGCACGATCGCGTTCGTGACGTGCTCGCAGTGGATGCGAGCGCCATGCTGGTCCGAGCTGATCTTTTCCGTCAGCTTGGTGGTTTTGTCTCCCCGGTGAGCCAGGGACTGG
>JALRDI010000111.1 GCA_023257035.1 Ilumatobacteraceae bacterium
CCAAGCTCTGATTCGATGCGAAGCAACTGGTTGTACTTCGCAACACGGTCGGAGCGACATGGTGCCCCGGTCTTGATCTGACCGCAGTTCGTTGCAACTGCGAGATCTGCGATCGTTGCATCTTCGGTTTCACCGCTGCGGTGGCTCATCACCGACGAGTATGAATTTGCGGTGGCAAGTTCGACTGTGGTGAGGGTTTCAGTAAGGGAACCAATCTGGTTGACCTTCACCAAGATGCTGTTGGCAACGTGCTGATCAATGCCCATCTGGAGGCGCTTGCTATTTGTAACGAACAAATCGTCGCCGACGAGTTGGCATTTGCTGCCCACAGCCTGGGTGAGTGCTGACCAGCCATCCCAGTCGTCCTCGGCCATTCCATCTTCAATCGACACAACTGGATACGAGTCAACAATGCGAGACCAATAGTCGGCTAACTCAGCTGCTGACAGTACCTTTCCTTCGCCATCAAGGTGGTAGGCGCCGTCCCGATAGATCTCGCTCACGGCTGGGTCAAGTGCGATCGCAATGTCGTCCCCCGGGCGGTACCCGGCTTTTTCAATCGCTTCAAGTAGCAGCACGATCGCGTCCTCATTTGATGCAAGGTCAGGTGCGAAGCCACCCTCGTCGCCGACCGCAGTTGACAGCCCACGGTCATGCAGCACACCTTTCAGCACGTGATACGTCTGTGTTCCCCAGCGAAGCGCCTCGCTAAACGACGGTGCACCGACCGGCATGATCATGAACTCTTGGAAGTCGACGCTGTTATCAGCATGGGCTCCACCGTTGAGGACATTCATCATCGGCACGGGAAGCACATGCGCATTTGCACCACCGACGTATCGATAGAGCGGTACCTGCAGGTCGGCTGCTGCGGCTTTCGCAACAGCGAGGCTCGTGCCGAGAATTGCATTCGCTCCGAGACGACCCTTGTTTTCGGTGCCATCGAGGGCCAGAAGTCCTAGGTCGATTGCTCGTTGGTCGACCGGGTCCCAACCCGTGAGGCAATCAGCAATTTCGGTGTTGACGTAATTAACGGCCGTCATCACGCCTTTGCCGAGGTAGCGGTCTCCGCCGTCACGAAGTTCCACCGCTTCGTGCTCACCTGTTGATGCGCCGCTTGGAACAGCGGCACGCCCGACTACGCCCGACGCAAGGGCGACCTCAACCTCAACCGTTGGGTTTCCTCGAGAATCCAAAATTTCACGGCCGTGAACGTGGATGATTTCACTCATTGTGCTGTCCTTTTTCTTTGTGCGTCGACCTGCGGTGCCCAAGGTATCCGATTGAAATCCGACGGCGTAAATGTCGTGGGCGGGTTTGGCGAGCGTGGTGTCCCTAATTCTGCAAGTTGCGTTTTGCTTCATTCCAGAGGTTGTCGAGGCCATTCAGGTCGAGATCTCTCAGCGGGGTGCCATTCGCATCAGCGAGCCGTTCAACTTCGCGAAAGCGCGCAGTGAAACGATCGGTCGCTCCCCGAAGTGCCGATTCGGGCTCAACTCCGAGATGGCGGGCGAGATTGACGACCGCAAATAACAAGTCGCCGACCTCCGCGCGAATTTCTTGCTCATCACCTGAGGCCTGTGCTTCGATCGTCTCGGCGATTTCTTCAGCGATTTTGTCGAGAGGTCCGCTCGTGTCGGGCCAGTCGAAACCAACCTTGGCAGCTTTGCGCTGCACCGTGGCAGCGTGCGACAGAGAAGGGAGTGAATGCGGAACTCCATCGAGCACTGATGCTCGATGTTCTTGGTCGGTGGTGCGCTCGTCGCGTTTGATGTTTTCCCAGTTATTTATCACCGTTGCTGCATCGAATGCTTCGACGTCACCGAATACATGAGGATGACGACGGACGAGTTTGTCGTGGATCGCTGAAGTGACATCTGCAATCGTGAACCGTCCCTGCTGCTCAGCGATCGTTGCGTGGAATTCGATCTGGTAGAGCAAATCGCCAAGTTCTTCGATGAGATGTTCATCAGACTGTGGATCGTCGGTGAGTGCGTTAATCGCATCGA
>JALRDI010000014.1 GCA_023257035.1 Ilumatobacteraceae bacterium
CTCGGTGTATGCGCAATGTGCTACGGACGTTCGCTTTCCACTGGCAAGGCAATTGAACTCGGTGAGGCCGTTGGCGTTATCGCAGCACAGTCGATTGGTGAGCCGGGTACCCAGCTGACCATGCGTACCTTCCACACCGGTGGTGTTGCTGGTAAGGACATCGCTGGTGGTCTGCCTCGCGTTGTTGAGCTCTTCGAGTCTCGTACTCCAAAGGGTTCAGCCCGTTTGTCACCCGCATCGGGTGTTGTCCGCATCGGCGAAGACGAAGGCAAGGGAATCCCTGTCATCGTCGTCGACGACGCCGGTGAAGAGCACCCAATCGTGCTTCCACTGGGTGCTCGTCCGCTCCCAGAGGTTGTCGATGGGGCAGACATTCGCGCCGGCGATCCCATCACCGACGGACCATTTGATCCGAAGGAGCTCATGGAGATCAAGGGCCCACGTGAGACCCAGATGTACCTCGTTGAAGAAGTGCAGCGTGTCTACCGTGACCAGGGTGTGTCGATCCACGACAAGCACATCGAACTCATCGTTCGCCAGATGACTCGTCGTATCGCCGTGTCAGAACCTGGCTCAACCGACTTCCTCCCAGGGGAGCGCGTCGATGCCAAGCGATTCCGTGACACGAACCGTGCAATGGTTGAAGCTGGTGAGCGTCCGTCCGAAGGCCGCCCAGAGATCATGGGTATCACCAAGGCGTCGCTTGCAACCGAGTCATGGTTGTCAGCAGCATCGTTCCAGGAGACGACCCGTGTGCTCACCGAAGCAGCGATCGATGGCAAGTCAGATGGTCTCATCGGCCTGAAGGAGAACATCATCATCGGTAAGCTCATTCCAGCCGGAACCGGCATGATGCGCTATCGCGAGTTCTCAGTTCAAGCTCCTGACTATGAGCCAATGACGTATTACTCAAGCGAGGTTGAGGACGATGATCCGGCCGCAGCTCTCGCCCGAATCTTTGAAACAGCAGCAGTTGGCGATGCCGGTGCAGCTGACGGCGACTGACAGGTTGCCGGTTTTCGTATCCACTCATAACATTCCGGGGTCCGTGTAACGAGCCGAATTGGTTCACCACGGATCCGAAATTCGCAACAACGAGAAGGTCAACGTGCCAACAATTCAGCAGCTGGTCCGCCAGGGACGTCAGTCGAAGTTCACCAAGAGCAAGACTCCGGCATTGAAGGGTTCCCCTCAGCGCCGTGGTGTTTGCACCCGCGTCTACACCACGACACCGAAGAAGCCGAACTCAGCGCTTCGCAAGGTTGCTCGTGTTCGCCTTTCGAGCGGCATTGAAGTAACGGCCTACATTCCTGGCGAGGGCCACAACCTTCAGGAGCACTCGATCGTTCTCGTCCGTGGCGGTCGTGTTCGCGACCTCCCTGGTGTCCGTTACAAAATCATCCGTGGCGCCCTTGACGCTGCTGGAGTGAAGAACCGCAAGCAAGCCCGTAGCCGTTACGGCGCGAAAGCAGAGAAGTAAGTCATGCCACGCAAAGGTCCAGCCCCACGCCGCGAACTCGTCGCCGATCCGGTCTACCGTTCGCCCGTCGTTACGCAGCTCATCAACAAGGTGATGTTGCACGGTAAGCGCAGCACCGCTGAGCGCATCGTGTACGACGCAATGGATCTCATCGCCAGCCGCACCGGCGATGATGCGCTTGACACCGTTCGTCGTGCAATCGACAACGTGAAGCCACCCCTCGAGGTGCGTAGCCGCCGTGTTGGTGGCGCCACCTACCAGGTGCCAGTCGAGGTTCGCCCTCGTCGTGCATCAACGTTGGCGATCCGCTGGATCGTTGACTACTCCCGTGCCCGCCGCGAGCGG
>JALRDI010000022.1 GCA_023257035.1 Ilumatobacteraceae bacterium
TCACCGCTCTCGGTGGGGTCGTCGTCGTTGCTCTTGCCGTCGGGCTACCCACCGATGTCATTCCGAACCCCATCTTCGGAAGACCCGTCGATGTCACTTGGTGGAGTTACCCCAGCCTGATTATCACTTCGGTCCTCGGCGGTTTATTACTTGCCACCTACGTTTCAGACCAACAACTTGTGGCACCCGAGCGAACAGGAATCGCTGGAGGCCTGCTCGGATTTTTCGCAATTGGTTGTCCCGTCTGCAACAAACTCGTTGTCATCGCGCTCGGCACCTCAGGAGCACTCGACTGGTTCGCTCCGACCCAGCCACTCCTCGCAGTGCTCTCAATGGCGCTTCTTGCAGTCGCTCTCCGACAACGCCTACGCGGTGCAATCCTGTGCGAGTTACCAAACTCCGGGACGATGACGGCAAATGATGAAGAACAAGCGACAATAGAGAGATGAGCGCTCGCCCTGACACCTCCGAAATTTTTGATGCATCGCAGTGGGAAACAGTTCCTGGTTTCGATTTCACGGACATCACGTATCACCGTGCCCGCGAGGTCGGATGCGTGCGTATCGCCTTCGACAGACCGGATATCCGTAACGCGTTCCGGCCACACACCGTTGACGAGCTCTACCGTGCGCTCGATCACGCTCGTATGTCGAGCGACATCGGTTGTGTGATCCTCACCGGAAATGGCCCATCTCAAAAAGATGGTGGATGGGCGTTTTGTTCGGGTGGCGACCAGCGCATCCGTGGACGGGACGGCTACCGGTACGCCGATGGCGACACAGCAGATTCTGTCGACCCCGCACGATCAGGCCGACTGCATATTCTCGAGGTGCAACGCCTTATTCGCTTCATGCCAAAAGTAGTCATCTGTGTGGTTCCAGGATGGGCAGCCGGCGGCGGTCACAGCCTGCATGTTGTCTGCGATCTCACTATCGCAAGCCGAGAACACGCAAAATTCAAGCAAACGGATGCTGACGTCGCCTCATTCGACGCTGGTTACGGCTCGGCGTACCTCGCCAAGATGGTTGGCCAGAAGTTCTCGAGAGAAATCTTCTTCTTGGGTCTTGAGTACTCAGCCGAAGAAATGCATCGCATGGGCGCCGTCAACGCGGTCGCAGACCACGCCGAACTTGAGAGCACGGCCCTCGAATGGGCTCGCATTATTTGCGGAAAAAGCCCTACCGCCCAACGGATGCTTAAGTTCGCATTCAACCTCGTCGATGATGGTCTTGTCGGCCAACAGGTATTCGCAGGTGAAGCTACGCGACTTGCGTATGGGACCGATGAAGGCGCAGAAGGGCGCGACGCATTTTTAGAGAAGCGTGACCCTGACTGGTCGCCATTCCCGTATCACTTCTGACATGCCATTCGTCAACATCGAGTCGGTTGACGACGAGCGACTCGCGCTTTTCAGGCTCCGCGAACGAGGCCTCACCACACGTGCCGATAAACGCGATGACCAAGGTGCTGGGCTCTTTCTCGCCGAAGGTGACCTCGTCGTTGAACGAGCCGTTCGCGCCGGGTGCAGGCCGGTAGCAGCCCTCGCCGATGCAGAACGAGTTCCTCCAATCGCAGACGAACTTGGCGTCGACGTGTTCATTGG
>JALRDI010000258.1 GCA_023257035.1 Ilumatobacteraceae bacterium
GACAAAAAATTGAACCGGCACATCAACGTTGCCCATAGATTCAGCAGGTTCATGGTTCCAGAGCCCAAAGAGCACCTCACGGTGGTCCTCGCGAGCAAGTCGAGGAGCAATCGTGTCATCCGACCGAATGTGAAAGTTCGCGAGCGTGCCTCGACGGCCCTCCTCTGGCCAGTCAGCAGCCGACTGTGACAACCACTCTTGAATTCTCGTGAGCGGGACACCCTCCAGAACTGGTGGAGCGAGAGCCTCCCAGCATTCCTCCCACGAGGGGTAGTGATCTCGCAACCGAATGAAGCCACCATCGACTCCAACGACGCCGGTCGCAATGTTACGGTGCCGCGCTGCGCACTCGACGACGACATTTCCTCCCCAGGATTGCCCCACCAGAAAACGTTCACTTGATTCGACGGATGTGACGAGCTCTGCAAGATCATCTGCAACCGTCGCCATTGCATAACCGCCCAAAGATTTTGGCGAGTGCCCGTGGCCCCGCTGATCAACGGCAATCACGCGATCGCCACGTGAGGTCAACCGTTGTAACACGCCGTCCCATAGCCGGGCATTCGATGAGAGCCCATGAACGAGAACCCACGCCCGTGTGGCGTCGACTTGGCCGTTGTCAATTACAGAAAGCTCAGTCCCCGACGACAGCACTACCGATGTTCGGGTTGCCTCCGGCGGCGCAAGGTCGAGGTGATCCACAACGTGAACGTATCGATCAACGAATCACTAAGCCCAACTGAACGCTCTCCAATACGTGTTATAAGTCTCGCCACCTCGTAGGGTCGACACCGTGACAGCCCACGACACCCCCACTGTGGCAAACGCTGAAACAGATCTCGATCTCAAATACGCAAAGCGCGTACTCATCACCGTCGTCTCAACGGTGATTGTGTTCACCTCGTCAATGACAATCGTTTCTGCTTCTCTTCCGACGATTGCTCAAGACCTTGATTCGTCTGAAGGATTTCTTGCATGGGCCGTAACCGGCCTATTCCTCGTGATGGCAGTTGCAACGCCGATTATGGGCAGGCTCGGCGACAGCCATGGCCACCGCAAGGTGTTCCTTTCAGGAGCAGTGCTGCTCGGCCTCGGCACCTTGGCCTGCGCACTCGCTCCATCTGCCGAGGCATTCGTTGCAGCTCGCATGGTCGTCGGACTTGCCATCTCGGCAACGATGCCAACGGGTATGGCTCTCATCATGGCGGCCCACCCCCCAGAACGTCGCGGTGAGGCAATGGGGTGGTTCCAGATGACAATGACAGGTGCTCCCGTGCTCGCTCTCGTTGCCGGAGGGCCACTCATCGAGGCATTCGGATGGCGATCAGTCTTCGCTGGGCTATGTCCACTTGCCATCATTGGAACAACGGCTTCATGGCGCACCCTTCGACAAACCGGAGGCACGAGCGATGTTCCGATCGACTGGATGGGAGCCGGCACCCTCGCATTAGGAACCCTTGGCTTCCTTCTCTTCCTTGAGTTCGGTGGCCGCTCAGGATTCACGTCAACCTTCCCGCTCATCCTTGCAGCGTGCGCGATCGTCGGTATCGGCAGCTTTCTTCGCGTTGAGCGCCGCGTCGAACACCCGATGCTTCGCCTCGACTACTTCAAACG
>JALRDI010000138.1 GCA_023257035.1 Ilumatobacteraceae bacterium
GCAAACGCAACCACGGTCGCCGCGATCGCGCCACCGCAATACGAGATGATCGGTCGATCGCGATCGATGGCCGCTAGACGTTGCTCAAGGACCTCAGCCGGCCAGAACGCTGCGGTTTCTCCATCAACGAGCGAAAGGTAGGGAACATTCGTCGCTCCAGTGATATGACCGCGACGTGGCCCATAACCCGGGTCGATGCCGTTGAAGTTGTCAGCAGAAAGCGCATCGATAACGCATGCTCCTCCACCGTTGATCGCCGCAAGCACATCTTCTTTCGTGGCCCTCGCCTCTAACCCTTTCACCGACACCGAGATGTCACCACGCTCAGGTATTGACGAACCGGTTGCGAGTTCTCGGCCCGATGCTGACCATGCTTCGACTCCGCCATGCAAGATTGCGACATCGATGCCCATGTGATGCAAGGTCCACCACGCTCGGGTGCACCACATCGTTCCCGAATCAATTCCTGCTCGCGGGGTCGACGCAACGATCACGACCTTGTCGCCATCGTTCACTCCGGCAGCACGGAGTTGCTCAGTGACAAATTCTGGAGATGGCCACATCCAGGGAAGATCTGCATCTTGATCAGACAGCACGCCCTTCGCTGAAGGAACATCAAAAAACACTGATCCTGGAATATGGCCTTCGTTAAAGCAACGTTCCTCAGCCGCGTTTTCGAGCGATCCGGTCAAACGAGCGGTGACATCGAGCACTCGGACGTTGCCACTCGGAAGAAGTTCAGCGAGCTCGTCAACCGACACGAGATATTCGGGATGCGCATAAGAGGTCATAACGGTTACTCCTTACTGCAGACCGTGCGCCGCTCCACCATCGAGAGGAATTGCGGCGCCGGTAATAAATTTGGCGAAATCTGAGCACAGGAAGGTAGCCACCCGACCAAAATCGTCGGGGTCGCCAATGATTCCTGCCGGGATTGCAGCAGCAGACTCTGCGAGGTTGGCATGCAGAGCCTCGAGTCGCGGCGTGCGGTGCAAGCCCGGCTGCAGTGAATTCACTGTCACCCCATCGGGTGCAACTTCGCGTGAGAGAGTCTTCAAAAAGCCTGTCACACCAGCACGGGCGGTGTTGGAGAGAATGAGAGTGCTAATCGGTTCTCGCACCGAGAGCGAGGTGATTGCGACGACTCGTCCCCATTTCCGCTGCTGCATCGCAGGGACCAATGCCGTGCACATTGCAACCGTCGACACGAGATTCAACTGCAGTGCTTCGGCATATGCGTCAAGCCTCGTCGATGCGAAATCTCCCGGCGGTGGCCCACCAGCATTTGCGATGAGAATGTCAACTCCGCCCATCATCTCTTCAGCGGTCGCAGCCATCGATGCAACGGCCTCGTTACTCGTGACATCAGCGGGGATCACGTGAACAACGGCCGAAGGGACAGCCGAAGTGATCTCTCGTTGAGCAGCCGCAAGCTTTTCCTCTGATCGCGAAGCGATCGCGACTTCAACGCCTTCTTGGGCCAGTGCGAGCGCCGTGCTCTTGCCAAGCCCAGTCGATGCGCCGGTGACGAGTGCTCGACGCCCAGCAAGATTGAGGTCCATCAGCCCTGCCACTCAAACTGAACTGCTGCACGGTCGGCGATGACGTGCGAGGTTCGAGCGATGACGTCTTTATGTTCTGGATGATCTCGGTAGGTCGTGTAGCCGTCGAGGTCAGCAAAGTCTGCGGTGACGACGTAGTCGAAGTTCCCCTCGTTCACTCCAAGATCAGAACCGTGCTCATAATTCACAATTGCGTCAATCTTTGGGGCCATCTCCGTGAGGCCATTCGAAAATGCGCTGATCTCCTCGGGCGAAGCCGACTCTTTAAACCTAAACATCACGGTGTGACGAATCATCGCGAACTCCCCTTTTACGTTGCGCCACCGAGCGTGGCTCGTAGCCCCAGCGTAGAATGCAGACACTCCCCCGGATGACTCGGGGGTTCCCGCGTCACTGGAGAGAACATGTTGTACACGAGCCCCCTTCCGTCAGTTGAGATTCCAAACGTTCCGATTACCGAATTTGTGCTCCGCCGGGTTGACGATCACCCTGAAAAGCCGGCGCTCATCGATGGGGCTACCGGGCGCACTTACTCATTCGCTGAGCTACGTGATGTGATCTACCGGCTGGCAGGTGGTCTGTCAGCCCGTGGTTTTGGGCCTGGGAGCACATTGGCATTGATGGCACCGAATCTGCCGGAATATGCCATCATCTTCCACGCTGTTGCCGTTACTGGTGGTGTTGTCACCACCGTGAACCCGACCTATGGGGCAGAAGAAATTGCATTCCAATTGCGCGACGCTGGCGCCACCGAGCTCGTCACGATCGGAATGTTTGCCGACGTTGCTCAGGCGGCGATCGAGGGCACCGGTATTTCCGAAGTCATCACGATCGACGGGGCCGAAGGGACGGTCGCTCTTCACGACATCTTTGGAGACCCAATTGAACAATCTCCAGTCAACCCAATTGATGATGTCGTCGTTCTGCCCTACTCCTCAGGAACAACGGGTCTTCCCAAGGGCGTGATGCTCACCCACCACAACCTTGTTGCAAACATCTGCCAATGCGATCACGCAATCGTGTATCAGCCAGACGGCGAGGTGGCATTGGCCTTCCTGCCGTTCTTCCATATTTACGGCATGCAGGTATTGATGAACGGCCTTCTTGCGAACGGCGTCACAGTGATCACACTGCCGAGGTTCGACCTCGATCAGGCGTTGTCGCTTGTCCAGGAGCATCGCATCACCCGTTTCTTCGCAGTTCCGCCGGTTGTGTTGGCACTTGCGAAGCACCCAGCGGTCGACTCATACGACTTGTCGTCACTCGTGCAGGTGTTCTCTGGTGCTGCTCCTCTCGGCGCAGAGATCGCAATGGAAGCCCAAAAGCGCATCGGATGCGAGGTTGTGCAGGGTTACGGCATGACCGAATTGTCGCCGGTCAGCCACACGACTCCGCCTGGAATGTTCAAGGCCGGATCATCCGGTGTCACAGTGTCAAACACAGAGAGCCGCATCGTTGACCCTGACACCGGCGAAGACCAGCCCTACGGCGAACGTGGAGAGTTGTGGGTTCGCGGCCCTCAGGTCATGAAGGGCTACCTCAACAACCCTGAGGCCACAGCAGCAACCCTTGATGCAGACGGTTGGCTCCACACCGGAGACGTCGCAATCATCGACGAGGACCACCACATGACGATTGTCGACCGAGTGAAAGAACTCATCAAATACAACGGGTTCCAGGTTCCGCCAGCCGAACTTGAAGCACTTCTCGTCACTCACCCGGGGGTAAACGATGTCGCAGTCATCGGTATCCCTGACGAGTCTGCAGGTGAACTACCAAAGGCATTCATTGTTCGGTCTCCTGGCTCAGAAGTCTCCGCAGAAGATCTCCAAGAATTCGTCGCCGGGCACGTTGCCTCATACAAGCAGATTCGCCTTGTCGAGTTTGTTGAAGAAATTCCAAAGTCTGCATCTGGCAAGATCCTCCGCCGCCTGCTTCGTGATCAGGGCTAACCGCACGCCATGAGCACCGGCCTAGTTCGCACCGAGATTGAAGACCGAGTTCTCACGATCACCATCGATCGGCCCGAGGTTCGCAACGCTGTCGATGGGCCAACAGCCGAGGCGCTCTATGCAGCGTTTCAGGAACTCGATAATTCAGACGCTGTCGACGTCGGGATCTTGACTGGTGCCAGCGGGACGTTTTGCGCAGGTGCCGACCTCAAGTCGGTGGCTGGGGGCGCGGGGCCACGGGTGCACGACGATATGTCGCTGCCAGGCCCTTTAGGGCCAACCCGAATGATGACTTCGAAGCCACTGATCGCAGCCGTTGAGGGCTTTGCAGTCGCTGGCGGCCTCGAGTTGGCATTGCTGTGCGACCTCCGCGTTGCCGCATCTGACGCCGTGTTCGGCGTGTTTTGCCGACGATGGGGGGTTCCGCTTGTCGACGGCGGAACTATTCGACTTCCCCGGCTGATCGGTCACTCGCATGCAATGGACATGATTCTCACCGGGCGGGGTGTGTCTGGCGACGAGGCAAAAATGATGGGTCTCGCAAATCGGATCTGTGAACCAGGTGCAGCTCTCACCGAAGCCCAGAATCTCGCTCGTCGACTTGCCGGCTTTCCTCAGGGGTGCTTGCGATCTGATCGCGAATCGGCATATGCACAATGGGACCTCAACCTCGATGCGGCACTCGAAAACGAAACCCGACTTGGCCTGCAGGTCATTCGCTCAGGTGAAACTCGCGACGGTGCAACTCGGTTCGCCCAAGGTGAAGGGCGCCACGGAGCGTTCTGATACTCGCCGACCAGTAATCCGGAGTCTCATCAGCTGCCACAACTAGCGTGATTGCAGATGTATGAAAGATGTCAACGCCTCCCGAGCTGGGGATGCGTGACCGACACTGTGGAAATTGAGGCAAACGATGGCTGACCAGTCACGTGCGCAGCAGATTCTCTCCGTCACTCAACGCGTTCTGAAGTCGCTCTTGGGCACTCGTCGGGATTGGGTTCCTAACGGGCTTTTTGTCGCCGGTCGTCCAACTGTCCGTGTACCCAGTATCGGAGTGGTCATTGCGATCGGGTCGATCATGGTTGGCTGGTGGGCATTCGCAGGCGCCACAGGGCTAGACGACGATTCACGCCAGACCTTCGATGCTCGACCCGCACTCTTTGCTGGTTCCATCTCGGTGATGGCAATGATGTGGTCTCACATTCTTTCAACCCGACTGCGTTCGCTGGAGGTGCTCTTCGGTGGGCTTGATCGCATGTACCGTTGGCATCGCTGGAGCGGAGCTCTCGCTGTTGCATCGGTATTCCTTCACACCCAAATCGTCGACGACGTCAAGGGAATACCCGGGGCATCACGATCAATTGCAAAAGCGGCTGAGGAGCTTGCTGGTACTGCTGAAACGTTCCTCTACATCCTTGTCATCGCAAGTGTTATCAGATGGGTTCCATACCGATGGTGGCGCCACACTCACAAGCTGATGTTCCCTGTGTACGTCATCTCTTGTGCTCATTTCTACACCGCATCAAAACCGTTCGGGAACGGTGACATCTGGGGCCGTTATTACTCAACCGCCATGATCGTTGGGATTCTCGCTGGCGCACATCGCTTGATCTGGAGAGACATGATCAAACGCGGTCGCTCTTACCGGGTGTCATCCATTTCCCGAGGCTCGCGATATCTCGACATTGCGCTCACCCCTACTGGAACTCCGATTCGCCACACCTCGGGACAGTTTGCGTTCTTGAAGTTTGCAGACAAAGGCCTCACTGAGCCGCACCCGTTCACCATTGCCTCAGGGCCGTCATCGTCAGACCTTCGCTTTGCAATGAGAACCGACGGCGACTGGACCGGCCGGCTCACTCAGCAGATTGCCATCGGTGACACCGTCACCGTGGAGGGTGGGTTCGGGCGCTCTCACCCGCTACCACGCCGGGCTGATCACCCGGTGTTGTGGGTCGCTGGCGGAGTGGGAATCACACCATTCCTCTCCGCCCTTGATGAGTTGAACACCCAGCCACGAACCCCTGCCCCACATCTGTTCTATGCAGTATCAAGCATTGATGAGGCAATTGGGTTGACTGAACTCGATGCAGCGCATCGCAGTGGCGTCATCGAACTGCATCTACACGTTTCTCAAGACGGTTCTCGTCTCACTGCGGATGACATCACCTCAGCGTTTGGGCCACGTGAACTCTCAGGAGCCCATGTTGTCATGTGTGGACCGAGTGGACTGCTTCGCGCAATGTCTCGAGCGGCTCGAGGTTGTGGGGCTTCAACGATCCATATCGAAGAATTCGACATTCGCTCAGGCATCGCACCAGACCTCACCCGTGAAGTCGACGACATCATCAACGAGGTTGCGACTCAGGTAAAGGAACGACGCAGTCGCGTATCCTCTACTCAGTAATTGGATCCAGCAACTTCCGAAGTTCCGCTTTTGCGATCTTTTCAAGCGTTGAACGAGGCAATTCATCAACCACGCGGACAGTGCGGGGCACCTTGAAGTCAGCAAGATCACGTTGGCACGCAGCGATGATTTGTTCAGCAACATCGCTTCCTGCCGAACTCGATGCGATGAGGAACACCGCAGGCACTTCGTCGAGCATGTAATGCGGTTGAGCAACCACCGCACATTCACTGACCAGCCCGGTCGCCATGATGACCGATTCGATCTCTGACGCAGCCACGTTTTCCGCGCCCACTTTCAGCATGTCTTTGAGACGGTCGCCAAAAATGAGATCTCCAGCCTCATTCATGATGATTGAGTCTCCAGTTGCGAACCAGCCATCATCATCGAAAGAGTCACGTGTTGCCTCCGGGTTGCCGGCATACTCCTTAAAGAGCGACACACCCCTGATACCGCGAATAAACAACTCGCCGCTTTCGCCGGGACCGATATGCGATCCATCAGGCCGGCGCACATTGATTTCGTAGGCGGGTGATGCGCGGCCAATCGTGTACGGCGCGCAAGGTTCGTCCTGATCGCCAACAATGCCTTGGGTGATGGTTTCTGTCATTCCCCACCAGCCAAATGTCGTCACCCCAATGCGCTGCTCAACCTCTGGCATACGAACAGCACAACCCCAGAACCTGAAGTGATGGTTGCCAGGGATGTCACCACCGAGGAGCGCTTTCACGCAGAAAGGAATGGTCGAGGCCC
>JALRDI010000141.1 GCA_023257035.1 Ilumatobacteraceae bacterium
GCGCTCGCACATGGAGCTCACCGGATTGGCCACGGAGTTCGTCTCGACCGCGACACCCACACAGAGGGCGACGAACTCGTCCTTGGACCTCTTGCGACATTTATTCGAGATCGCCAGATCCACCTCGAAATGGCACCGACCTGCAACACCCAAATCGGAGCTGTGGCCTCGGTGCGAGACCACCCGGTTATCCCATTCATGCGGGCCGGATTCAACGTTGGCGTCAACACTGACAACCGCCTTATGAGCGATGTCAGTCCCTCGAGCGAACTTATTGCGCTCAACGACGCTCACGGATTGTCATGGACCGAAATTGAGCGACTGGTGACAAACGCGATTTCATCAGGTTTCGCTCCACTGCCTGAGCGCCAACGAATTCTCAATGAAGTTGTGTCCCCTACGTACTCAGCATTGAAAATTGGCTGATCTCACTAAGCATCTCTGATCGGCGTACGATCAGGGTATGTCTGCTCTGCTCTCTGACGAACAAATTGCGGCATTCTCGCGCGATGGATTCCTTGCCATACCTGACTTCATGGGCGCTGAGACGCGTTCAGCTGTTCGACAACGTGCAGTTGACCTTGTCAACGCGTGGGAACCTTCGGGTGAGAACACTGTGTTCACGACCGAAGAACAAGAACGTGTCTCCAACCATGAGTTCTTGTCATCAGGTGGAAAGATCTGGTGCTTTTTTGAAGAGGAAGCATTCGACGAGCGGGGCGAACTTCGCCAGTCGAAAGAACTTAGTATCAACAAAATTGGGCATGCCCAGCACGATCTCGATGATGTCTTTGAGGAAGCGACCTACACCTCGGATCTCGCGCAAATTGCTTCCGATATCGGGATGGCCGATGCATTAGCCCTACAGAGCATGTACATCTTCAAGCAGCCAGGAATCGGTGGCGAGGTCAATTGTCACCAGGACGGAACGTTTCTCTATACCGACCCGCTGTCAGTCACAGGATTCTGGTTCGCAATTGAAGACGCAACACTCGAGAACGGATGCCTCTGGGCCGCACCGGGCGGCCACAAGGCTCCCCTGCGCAAACTCTTCCGGCGGCTCGGAACCGACGATGACGGCACCACCTTCGAAGAACTCGATGACACTCCCCTGCCCGATCCGGCGAAAGATCTTTTTCCGCTCGAAGTGCCAGCCGGAACAATGGTGATTCTCAATGGAAAGTTGCCCCACTGGAGCGACGTCAACCGTTCCCCGGTGAGTCGTCACGCATACACCCTCCACTGCATCTCTGGTAGCGCCGACTACCCCGACTGGAACTGGCTGCAGCGGCCCGAAGATATGCCACTGCGCAGACTTGACCGAAGTGATCGCCGGTGAGCAACGTCACACCAGAGCTTGCGATCAAAGCGCCGAAAGTCCTGTTACACGACCATCTCGACGGCGGGTTACGAACAGAAACCGTGATCGAACTCGCTGAAGAATTTGGGTATCAAGGGCTCCCCACACACGACCCTGCCGAACTGGCGACGTGGTTCAATCGAGGGGCGAAACGAAATGACCTGGTGCTCTACCTTGAAACATTTGCCCACACCGTTGGAGTGATGCAACATCGAGATGCGCTCGAGCGCGTCGCATACGAATGCGGAATCGACCTCGCCACTGATGGGGTCGTTTACGCAGAGGTGCGTTATGCGCCTGAGTTGAATGTCGAAGCGGGACTCACTCTCGATGAGGTGGTCGCTGCAACCATTGATGGATTTCAGCGGGCCGAACACGAGACCGGGATCGTTATCAAAGTGATTCTGTGCGCGATGCGCACCGCTGCACATAGTCTCGACATCGCTCACCTTGCGGTGAAATGGCGTGATGCAGGAGTTGTTGGCTTCGACATTGCAGGAGCGGAGGCAGGGCATCCACCTTCACGACACCTCGACGCCTTCCAGTATGTGATGCGAGAGAACTTCCACTCCACGATCCACGCCGGTGAGGCATTCGGGCTTCCAAGCATTTGGGAGGCACTGCAATATTGCGGAGCAGCACGACTCGGCCACGGGGTGCGCATTGTTGACGACATCACTGAAACCAACGATGGCTGGGAGCTCGGCCGGCTGGCACGCTTTGTCCGAGACAGAAGAGTTCCGCTCGAGTTGTGCCCGACGTCAAATGTCAATACCGGTGTATGTGCTGACATTGCGTCGCATCCGATTGGCCTCCTGAGAGATCTCCGATTCAGAGTCACCGTCAACACCGACAATCGCCTCATGTCAGATACTTCAATGAGTAACGAGTTCATTCAACTTGCAGCAGCCTTTGGCACCGACTTAGCTGACATGCAATGGCTGACCATCAACGCCATGAAGAGTGCGTTTGTCGACTTCCCTGAGCGACTACGCATCATCAACGACATCATCAAACCCGGATACGCACGTCTTCTCGAAGAGAATTTCTAAGGGCCGTTATGAGTTTCACTGTCACTGAAGTAGACCACCCGATCGTAAAAGACGCGCTTGCTCACATGCGGTCGGTTGAGGCCTCGAACGCGAACTTTCGAGCTCATCTCAACCGTCTCGGAATCATCTTGCTCGCAGAAGCCACCAAGTCTCTCCCGACTCAGACAACTCAGGTCACAACACCACTCGCCAATACCTCCCAAGAAGTTCTTGCTGAGGTTCCTCTTGTTGTTCCGATTCTTCGAGCTGGGCTGGGCTTCGTCACCGCCGTGCATCACGTGCTCGACGATGCAGACCTCGGCTTCGTTGGGGTGACTCGAAATGAAACAACCTTTGAACCCGAGCTGTACACAGACAAACTGCCCGCAGATATCGGACATCGGCCAGTCATCATCGTTGACCCGATGCTCGCAACTGGTGGTTCTCTCAACCACGTCATCGATCTGATTGCAAACCGCCAAGTTACTGGCACGATCACAGTCGTTTGCGCGATCTCAGCACCTGAAGGCATCGAGGCTGTTCGCTCATACGTCAATGGCCGTTGGGACATCCACATCGTGACAGGCTCGATCGATTCCCACCTCAACGAAAACGCCTACATCGTTCCAGGGCTCGGCGACGCCGGTGACCGCCTATTCGGCACGCCACGAAGTTCCTCAGAGAGTGAGTGAAGCTGCCGTCTCTTGCAGGAGGCCGGCAAGGCTCGTAAGCCCCGGCTCCGGGTCGGCACCCACTGCTTCGCCGTAAAGCTTGATCTTTGGTTCAGTGCCGCTTGGGCGAACTTGAAGCCGTGTCCCGTCAATGAGGGAGAGCCGCAATAACCCGGCCTCAGGAAATTCCACAACGGTCGCGACATCAATACCACCGATCGTCGTCGGTGGATCGGCCTGCAAACGTTCAACCACACGTTTGCTCAACGACGGGTCCATCTTGATGGACCGCTCGCCAATTACGTACCTGCCATAGCGACGAGCAAGCTCTTCGAGCTTCCCTTCGATCGTCGTACCCTCAGCATCTGCACAGGCCGCAAGCTCGGCAATGAGAACTGCTGCAGTGATGCCGTCCTTATCAAGGGGTGGCTGAGAGACGAGATAGCCGAGCGCTTGTTCATAGCCAAACACAAAACGCCGATCAGGATGTTCGAGAACTGTTTTGCCGATCCATTTGAAGCCAGT
>JALRDI010000324.1 GCA_023257035.1 Ilumatobacteraceae bacterium
TGGCCTCACCATCTTCTTGTGCTCGCGCGCCGGTGCCTACACGATTGGCGAAACGATCTGCTGCGACGGTGGAGTCGCGATTTCCTGAACGCGAGTTACACCGAACTTGTCGAAATGCAGAACTCCTAGGACTGCACGCGCTCGACACGAGCGATCAAATGTTGCGCTCCAATGCGCTCACAGATCGCTGAGAACTCAGCAGTCGGTCCGTTCCATTTCCAATCATCAACCGAGCCAACCTCGACGTCGGTCATTAGCGTCGCTAGAGTTCTATACAGCATTGCATCTTCACGGCGTTCGGAGAGCGTGTTGGCGAGTTTGGCTGCTCCTCGCAAACCAGGAACATCCCATCGACCCGCTTCATCTGGAATGTCTTCAAGGCGGCCGTAGCGAGCGAGCACCGATGACGTACTTTTTGCGCCCCAGCCGGGCAGGCCTGGAATACCGTCGGCTGTGTCACCAACGAGCGCTAACCAGTCGGCAATGCTCGCAGGACCGACACCAAACTTCTCATTGACTCCCGACTCATCAATGAATAGCCCTTTGCGACGGTCGTACTGAACTACTCGGTCACCAACAACGCATTGCCCAAGGTCTTTGTCTGGCGTCACGATAAGCACCCGCTCGACTCGCGCATCATCCGCCGCCACAGACGCTGCTGATGCGAGAGCATCATCAGCTTCGAACTCGATCATCGGCCAGACCGTGACGCCTAATGCGTCGAGGGCTTCTTCCATGAGCGGGATCTGCACGGTGAGTTCTGGCGGCATCCCCGAACCGTCTTTGTAGCCATCGAACAGTTCGTTTCGGAAACTTTCAACGCTGTGGTCACTCGCCACCCCAACATGGGTTGCGCCATCCGCGAGCAACTGGATCGTCGATGCCAAAACCCCAGTCGTCGCATCAAATTCGCCGGGAGTGCGAGTGCCACCAGCAGTTGCTCCGAAGTGCTGCCGAAACAGCTCGTAGGTGCCATCGACCGCGTGTACGTGCATTTCCACATTCTTGCCCATCGGTGGGCGTGCCCCTACCGTCGAGTCGTTGACAGTACTTGCAGCATCAGCGGCTACCCTCAAAGATGCGTACAACACTGCTCGCAGGAGACAAGTACATGACACATTCCGTCAGTTCAGACGTATTGGATGGCATCGTCAACCGGCTCGCTACCGCTGCTCAGACCGGAACGCCAACAACTCCGGTTCGCGATGAACTTGCAGCCGGCGGAATCGACGCTGCGTACGCCGTTCAGGCGAAGATGGTCGACCGATGGGTAGCAGAAGGCAAGCGAATCGTTGGCCGCAAAATTGGTCTCACCTCTGAAATCGTCCAGCAACAACTTGGCGTTGACCAGCCTGACCTCGGAATCCTCACCGCAGATATGTGTCTCGTCAGCGGCGAACCAATTCCGGCAGGTGCAGTGCTGCAGCCACGTGTCGAAGCCGAGGTTGCGCTCGTGCTCGGCGATGACATCACGAATGACGACGTCACCATTTCTGAACTTATTCAGGCAATCGATTACGTCCTGCCAGCGATTGAGGTGGTTGGTTCTCGCATTGCGAACTGGGACATCACCATCCTCGACACCGTTGCGGACAATGCATCGAGTGGGATGTTCGTGCTCGGCACTCGGCCAACGAAGCCTGGAGATATCGAACTTGCCGATGTCACAATGTCGATGACAATTAACGGCGAAGAGGTCTCATCAGGTGTCGGTCGAGCATGCCTCGGGCACCCGTATCGAGCAGCGCTGTGGCTTGCCCGACACGAAGTGCGCCAAGGCCGCCCTCTCACAGCAGGCGACGTCATCATGACTGGCGCACTAGGACCGATGGCCCCACTCGCTGGCGATGGTGAGGTCTCCGCAACGATTTCTGGTCTCGGCACCGTGACGACGAAGGGAAGTGAACCAGCATGACTGACCGCAAACCCGGTGTTGCGATCATCGGCTCGGGCAACATCGGCACCGACTTGATGATCAAAGTGCTTCGAAACGCGAAGCATCTCAACATGGTCGCCTTAGCCGGTATCGACCCCGAATCAGATGGCCTCAAACGAGCCGAGCGAATGGGTGTGGCGATCACCACCGAGGGTGTTGAAGGGCTACTCAACCTGCCACAGGCTGACGACATCGACCTCATTTTTGATGCCACTTCAGCATCAGCACACATCACCAATTGGCAGCACATCGAGCCGACCGGAAAGCGCATGCTTGACCTCACGCCTGCTGCGATCGGCCCGTACTGCGTTCCCATCGTCAATCTCGACGAGCACCTCGATGCACCAAACCTCAACATGGTGACCTGCGGTGGCCAAGCCACGGTGCCGATCGTTGCGGCAGTCAGCAAGGTGGGAGTGGTGTCGTATGCCGAGATCGTGTCGTCGATTGCGTCAAAGTCGGCCGGTCCCGGCACTCGCGCCAACATTGACGAATTCACTGAGACAACCTCGAAAGCTCTCGAAGTCGTCGGTGGTGCAACCCGCGGCAAAGCAGTGATCGTGCTCAACCCTGCTGAGCCGCCACTGATGATGCGTAACACCGTGTATTGCTTGGTCGATGGCGACGTCGACCACGCCGCCGTGAACGAAAGCATCCTTGAAACTGTCGATCGGGTACAGGCGTATGTTCCTGGATACCGGTTGAAACAAGAGGTGCAGTTCGAAGACTTCGGTCCTGGTGACCCGCTGTACATCCCCGAGACCGGCAAATTTGTTGGCACCCGCGTCACCGTGTTCTTGGAGGTAACTGGTGCCGCTCACTATCTGCCTGATTACGCCGGCAACCTCGACATCATGACATCAGCAGCGCTGGCAACAGCCGTACGAATTCTCGGAGGCGAGTGATGCGAGACGGACCTATCTACGTCAGCGATGTCACCTTGCGTGACGGTATGCATGCCATTCGTCACCGTTACACCATCGAAGACGTCATCCAGATTGCGAAGGCACTCGACGACGCAGGCGTTGACTCAATCGAGATCGCACACGGTGACGGACTTTCAGGTTCATCATGTGTCTACGGCTTCGGCGCCCATACCGACCTTGAGTGGATCAGTGCTGTTGCTGGCACAGTGAAGAACGCCGCCGTTACGACACTGCTGCTCCCCGGAATTGGCACCGTGGAGGATCTTCGCCACGCCTACGACGCCGGTGCCCGAGTTGTTCGTATCGCAACGCATTGCACTGAAGCAGATATTTCTGCTCAACACATCGATGCAGCCCGTTCACTCGGCATGGATGCTGTCGGCTTCCTCATGATGTCGCATATGGCAGAACCAACTGAGCTCGCCCGCCAGGCAAAGCTCATGGAGTCATACGGCGCTACGTGTGTGTACGTGACCGACAGTGGTGGTGCACTCACAATGAGCGACGTTGCTGCTCGGTTCCAAGCATTCAACGAAGTCCTCGACCCGTCAACGCAGACAGGTATTCATGCCCATCACAACCTGTCACTCGGTGTCGCGAACTCAATCGTTGCCGTCGAACACGGCTGCACCCGCGTCGATGCCTCCCTTGCCGGAATGGGCGCTGGAGCCGGCAATGCTCCTCTCGAGGTCTTTGTCGCCGCAACGCAGCGAATGGGCTGGGAACTCAACTGCGACTTGCTCGCCCTCATGGATGCTGCAGACGACCTCGTTCGACCATTACAAGATCGTCCTGTGCGCGTCGACCGTGAAACCTTGTCGCTCGGCTATGCCGGGGTGTACTCAAGTTTCTTGCGACACGCAGAGCGCACGAGCGAGCGCTACGGCGTCCCGACTGTTGATCTTCTCCTCGAAGTTGGTCGACGCAAGATGGTCGGTGGCCAAGAAGACCTACTTCCCGACATCGCCCTTGACCTTCTCAACAATCAGAATTCGTAATTACATCACTGGAGAATCACCATGACCGCAACCATTAACGAACGCACCATTGCCGTCACCGACAGCGAAGCCGGTGAACTTGAATTTCATGTGCTCGAGTCGGGAGATCCAGGCAAGCCAGCGCTCCTCCTTCTTCATGGCTCAGGCCCGGGAGCGAACGCCCGAACAAACTGGGAATGGCAGTTAGGCGAACTTGGCAACGACTTCCATGTCATCGCTCCTGACATCATCGGTTTCGGTCAGTCCTCGCACCCAGAAGACCCACCACAGGGCTTGAAAGCGTTCACTGAACTTCGAGTGCGCACACTCAATGCTCTGCTCGACGCAATGAACGTCGAGTCAGCAACATTTATCGGGAACTCGATGGGCGGCATCATCTCGCTCGCGTTCGTGACAACGTTCCCTGATCGAGTTGCCCGCCTCGTGCTGATGGGTGGTGGCGGTGCACCAATTCCGCCAAGCCCTGAACTCATCAAGCTCATCACGTTCTATAAAGAGCCCACCACTGAAGCGATGGCCAATCTCATGACCTCGTTTGTGGCTGATCCTTCGTTCTTTGGTGACAACCTCCAGGAGATTGCAGGTGAGCGGCTTCCGCTTGCGCTGCGCCCAGAGGTTGAGCGCTCACACCGCGCGACCTTTGCCAAAGGTGAACCACTTACCTTCCCGCCGGAAGTGCTCGCAGGAATCACGAAGCCGACGCTCGTCGTGCATGGTGAGGATGACAAGCTCATCCCGATTGCGGCCGGTGAGTATTTCGCGGAGCACCTGCCAAATGTCGAATTTGATCGCTTCCCAAATACGGGCCACTGGCTCATGATTGAACAAGCCCAGCCCTTTGCTGACCGGGTACGTTCATTCATGAATGCGTCGTAAGTCACGGCGCTACCGCTCTGCCTGATCTCTCATCGGGCCAAATATTCAGGCACACTGGCGAACATGCCTGCAGTAACTGCTGACACCCTGACACTTCCAAGAATCGTTCACTCACCCGACTCGGTGACGCGTCCGGTGAAACTCATCAGCGATGCACCGAGTGGTTTCGAAGGTGAAGGGTTTCCGGTTCGTCGAGCATTCGCCGGCATCAGCGATGCCGACCTTGACCCATTCATTCACATGGATCAAATGGGTGAGGTGAACTACGCGCCGTATGAGCCACGGGGTACCGACTGGCATCCGCATCGCGGGTTTGAAACGGTGACGTACATCATCGACGGAATGTTTCTGCATCAAGATTCACACGGTGGTGGCGGTTCAATCACGAACGGTGCAACGCAATGGATGACCGCTGGCTCAGGGGTGCTCCATATTGAAACGCCACCCGAGTCGCTCGTGATCACCGGTGGCCTGTTCCACGGTTTGCAGTTGTGGGTCAACCTCCCGTCGTCGAAAAAGATGACGGAGCCCCGTTATCAGAACCTCGAACCGACCGACGTCGTTCTCGCTACCTCTCATGACGCAGGGTCGATCATCAGGATCATTGCCGGTGACATCGATGGCCACCAAGGGCCGGGTGGAACTCATACACCGATCACGATTTGCCATGTCACCGTGTCAGCTGGCCACCAGGTGGTTGTGCCGTGGAATCCGGCGTACAACGCTTTGGCGTACACGCTGAGTGGCGCCGGTTCAGTGGGAGCCGAGCAGGTGCCGATGCAGACCGGTCGAATTGCGGTCTTTGGTGCTGGCGATTCGTTAACGTTCACTGCATCGGAAACTCACGACCTCGATCTGTATGTGCTTGGCGGCGAACCGATTCGTGAGCCGGTCGCGAAGTACGGACCGTTCGTCATGAACAATCGGGCAGAACTGCAACGAGCCTTCGAAGACTTTCAAGCCGGTCGTCTCGGCACTGTTCCTGCGAACGGTCTGCGACCATTTCGCGGATAAGTCACCTGTGACGCGCAGAGGCCCCGTCGGCTGAGGCGACGGCCAGGCGATCTGCGGCGCACGAACGATGCCGCTGAAGGCTGCTCCCTTCCGGGCCTGACCTGATTCACGGGCGCCCGTCGCACAGGACCCGACCGTCACCTCACCCGCCGGGGCCCGACGTGCGAGAACGCTCCCACGCTACCCGCCGATATCGTGCAAGAGCACAACTAGGAGAGGCGATCGATGCGTTGGAGCGAGATCACGACTTTTTGCTGCGGGGCGATGTCTTCACGGAGGATGTGATTCGCACCTGGATTCGCCACAAGCGG
>JALRDI010000077.1 GCA_023257035.1 Ilumatobacteraceae bacterium
CGCCAGCATGACGGTGCCAAGCAGGCCGAGACCCATTTCTGCGGCAGTTGGAAGGTTGCCAACGATCGAGACGAAGAGCGTCGGCGCGACGGTGATGGCGACGATGAGGCGAGTAAAGCGAATGCGCCCCAGCATTTCTTCGACGATATGTCCGAAATACCAGAAGAAGAACAGGGTGATGAGCACCCAAGCGCTCGTCGGGGGAGTTGCGACCGGCCAAGTGATGAGGCGCCAAATTTCGAACCGTCGAACTGCCGATGGGTGAAAGATGAGCTGGGAGAACAACTCGATGCTTCCGGCGTAAATGAACATCGAAATGATTCCTGCGCCGACAAGAAACGCGGTAGTCGTCACGTCGATATTGCCGACTTTGAACCAGCCGTCTCGTGAGCGAGGTCCAGGTAGACCGAAATTGAATCGTTGAGCCACGCCTCCAAGGTACTGGCAGCGCAACGCTCCGTGCAGTCTCTGCTCGTAGTCTCTGAAGGGTGATCGAACGCCCGCCATCAGGGACGATCCCGGATGAGCCGGGTTCGTACCAGTTCAAGGATGCTCATGGGCGTGTCATCTATGTCGGAAAGGCGTCGAGCCTGCGTCATCGCCTGAGCAATTACTTCCAGCGACCCGATCGGCTGCATCCTCGCACTCGGCAGATGGTGGAGACCGCTGAGTCGGTCGAATGGACGATTGTTCGCAATGAGGTCGAAGCCCTCATGCTGGAGTATTCGCTGATCAAGCAGCATCGGCCTCGATTTAACGTGCGTCTTCGAGATGACAAGAGTTATCCGTTCCTTGCGGTGACGACCGATGAGGAATGGCCGCGGGCGATGGTGACCCGAGGAGTGCGACGAAAGGGTGTTCGGTATTTCGGGCCGTATGCGCACGCCTACGCAATTCGCGAGACGCTGGATCTGTTGTTGAGGTCGTTTCCTGTTCGCACGTGTTCTCCTGGCAAGTTCCGCCAGCACGAGCGGCTCGGAAGGCCGTGTTTGTTGTTTCACATCGAGAAATGTGCGGGACCGTGTGTCGGTGAGGTCTCGGCTGACGATTACCAGACGATGGTGAACGAACTGTGCGGCTTTCTCGGCGGTGACACTGATGAGGTTGTGGCGAGGCTCACCGAAGAGATGGGTGAGGCGGCGAAAGCGCTCGAATTCGAAAAAGCGGCGCGGCTGCGCGACCGCCTCGAATCGGTGGAGCGAGCTATTGAACGCCAACAGATGGTTGCTGAACGCGATGAAGACATCGATGTCATCGGAATCTCTGACGACGAGCTTGAGGCATCGGTGCAAGTGTTCTTCGTTCGGCGTGGCCGTGTTGTTGGTCGGAAAGGGTTCGTGCTCGACAAAGTTGAAGATCTCTCTGACGGTTCGCTTGTTGGCCGGGTGATGGAGTCGATGTATGGAGACGAACCCCCAACAGGGGTCCCAAAGCAGGTGCTGGTCCCAACAGTTCCTGATGATGTTGGGCTGTACGAAGAGTGGCTGCAGATGATGCGGGGCTCGAAGGTTGCGATTCGTGTTCCGCAACGTGGTGATCGCCGTCAGTTGCTTGAAACGGTGACGCATAATGCTCGTGAAGAGTTTGTTCGGCACCGGATGCGTCGGGCGAGCGATCACAACACGAGAAGCCGCGCGCTAACCGAATTGCAGGATGCGCTGCAGCTTCCCGAGGCGCCGTTGCGAATTGAGTGTTACGACATGGCGCACTTACACGGAACTGACTATGTCGGTTCAATGGTGGTGCTTGAAGATGGCATGCCGGCGAAGCGGGAGTACCGCCGTTTCAAGGTGAATATTGACGGCAACGATGACTATGCGGCGATGGAAGAGGTGTTAACCCGGCGCCTTCAGGCGTATATCGACGAGCGTGATCAGCCAATCGGCGAACGGGGAGACAAGCCTGGCAAGTTCGCATATCCGCCGCAGTTGCTTGTCGTTGATGGC
>JALRDI010000087.1 GCA_023257035.1 Ilumatobacteraceae bacterium
GATGCCGACGGCGCTCTCAACGTCATCGACGAGTGTGCGATAACGCATCGCTTCTACGCAGCCGATGTCGTGCATCTGCGGCCCAATGAGTAAATCATTTAGGTCTGCGCAGCGTTCGAAGTGAAACTGGAAATGTGACCAGACCCGTGAAGGTCGGAGCAGTATCGTGAGCCCGTGCCCCAATGGCTTCTCAAATCGCCAATTCCCACGATGTTCTTGGTTGCGCTCGGCGTCGCGATTTCCGCTGTAGTTGGTCTCACTCGGGCGACAAATGCGCGAGTTGCTGATGTCGAGCGAGTTGAGGGGCTTGCTGGCCTGCTTGCTGGGTCGGTTGAGGGTGACGGAAATCTGGTTGATGAGAATGGCAACATCCTCGACAATCCGGTTGATCTCCCGACTGAGAATTACTTGCTCGTCGGCTCAGACACCCGCGAAGGAATCAGTGCTGACGACCCTGACTTCGGTGTGATCGGTGACACCGGGGTGGTGAGCGGTCGACGTGCCGACACGATCATGGTGCTTCGCCGCGAGCGTGACGGGGGAGCGGCAATCGTCAGCCTCCCACGAGACCTCTGGGTGGAAATCCCCGGCACCGGTGGCAGCAATCGAATCAATGCCGCATATGACGGTGGTGCCGATCGGCTTGTCGCAACCGTCGTTGAGACCCTTGGAATCCCCGTTCATCATTACGTCGAAGTCAACTTTGTGGGTTTCCGGGACATTGTGAACGAGCTTGGTGGCGTGACGATCTGTTTCCCGTATCCGACACGTGACGTGAAAACCGGGCTTGACCAGCCAGCAGGATGCAACCTGCTCGACGGCCTCGAGGCCCTTGCGTTTGCCCGAAGCCGCACCTATCAAGAATTCCGAGAAGGTGAGTGGCGTACCGACCCAACGTCTGACATCGGCCGGACCCAGCGGCAGCAGCAGTTCATTTCGGCAGCTGCCGACGGCGCCATTGCTCGCCTCACCGATCAACCCTTTGCCTCGGGCGATCTCATTACGGCGGTCTCGGCCTCGGTGAAGGTTGACGAGACCCTCGACCCATTTCTCGCTGCTGCCGCTCTCAAACAGGCGTACTCCGGGGGCTTCACGAGGTATTCGCTTCCGGTGTACGGAGACACGGTGGGCAACGCTTCGGTGTTGAGACTCGGTCAAGGATCGTCTGAAATTCTTGATTACTTCCGCGGCCTCGGACCGGCTCCGGCCACCGAGTAGGCAGAATCAGTTAGCCTCCTCACTCGTGAAAGCGCTGATTCTCGCCGGTGGTGCAGGCACCCGGCTCCGTCCGATAACGCACACTCGCGCAAAGCAACTCGTGCCCGTGGCAAATAAGCCGATCCTGTTTTACGGGATTGAAGCGATGGTCGATGCCGGTATCTCAGAAATTGGTGTCATCGTTGGCGATACCCGCGCTGAGGTGATGGAAGCGCTCAGTGACGGTTCTCAGTTCGGAGCTGCAATTACCTACATCCCCCAAGACGAACCACTCGGTCTCGCCCATTGTGTGCTGATCGCCCGGGATTTCCTTGCCGATGACGACTTCGTGATGTACCTCGG
>JALRDI010000129.1 GCA_023257035.1 Ilumatobacteraceae bacterium
TCTTCAACTGACTGCACTCGAGTAACACCAGCTGCCTGGCAGGCTCCATCAAAAATACGATCATCTGCGGCGAGCGCACCCGTATGGCTTGCAGCAGCGCGAGCCCCACCGGCTGTGGCACCGCCTTTCAACACCACAAGCGGCTTGTGGCGCGCAGCACCTGCGAGGCGCTCCATAAGACCGCGACCATCAGTAATTCCCTCAATGTACGCCAGCGACACAGCTGTCTTTTCGTCTCGTGCGTAAAAGTCCAAATAGTCAGCCACGGACACAGCTGCCGCGTTGCCAGCAGACACCGCACGGCTCACACCGACCCCGGTCGAGCGCGACAAGTTGAGGAAACTCGACACGAAGTTGCCGGATTGGGAGGCAACCCCGATTCCACCAGCCGGCGGGTAGGGCGCCACGATTTGGGCGCAGAGAGAGGCAGGTGTCGAAACGACTCCCTGACCGTTAGGTCCGGCGAGCAAAATTCCCAATCGATCCGCTGTGGCGACAAGCTCAGCTTCTGCTGCTCGCCCTTCGTCCCCGGCCTCTCCGTAGCCGGCGGATGTGAGGAACGCTGCTCGCACACCACGTTTCGCGGCATCCTCGAGTAATTGGATATTCGCCGAGGCGGGGGTGCAGACAAACATGAGGTCTGCTCCACCTTCGGGTAAGTCTCCAACGTCGGCGACCGTCTGAATACCAAGCACCTCTTCTCCTGAGCGGTTCGTTGCGTAGACATTGCCTGAATAACCGGCCGCCAACAGGTTGTGCAAGGCAACAAAACCAAACTTGCCAGGATGGCTCGACGCCCCGGTCACGACGACTCCGGACGGTTCGAATAGCGCATTGAACTGTTCGTCAGAAGGCTGTGGACGCAATGCTGTGGCCGATGCTTCGGCGACCTCATCCGCAACTTCGACAAGGGCATCAACCGCAACCGGGCGCCCAGATCGGTCGATGATGAGCGGGTTGATATCAACACTCATCACCTCAGGGTGATCAGCTGCCAATTGGCCAAGGCCTACAAGGGTGTCAAGGAGAATTTCGCGATCAACCGCTGCCTCACCTCGAAATTCACCAAGGAGATCGCTCATCGTAAGACTGTTGATTTGCTCTTCTGCAGTGACGGCGTCAACAGGTGCTGGACGAAATGCCACATCGCCAATTGCTTCAGCAAGCACACCGCCGACACCAAGCATGACCATTGGCCCAAACTGTGGGTCTCGAATCATTCCCACAATGAACTCACGTGCGCCAGACACCATTGGCGCAACGAGAAGAGAGACCTCTCCATCTTCAGGACGAGCGGCGGCAAGGAGCTCCTCTGATGCAACTCGAACTGCAGCGGCATCAACGAGTCCGAGACGAACGAGACCTCGTTCGGTCTTATGTGCGATGGCGTCACCGTTGAGCTTGACAGCCACCGCCCCTCCGATCGCTGACGCTGCCTCAACCGCAGACTCCACATCGGTCACGATGTGTTCAGCAGCAAGTGGCACTCCGTACTGCTTCACCAACTCTTTGGAGGCGGCCTCCGAAAGAGTGCTCGTCGAGATTGCCGTATGCGAGGGGGTCGTCATAGTCACCACGCTAGTCATCTGGCTCGCTAAACGTTTAGTGCGCGAACGGCTCTCCATGACTTTCGTCAGCTCACTTGACGCATTCTGAGCCTTTGCTATCTTCGGGAAGGTGATCACGTTTGATGTTGCTTGGTATTTCAGCCTCGTCATCGCAATTGCGTTGGG
>JALRDI010000136.1 GCA_023257035.1 Ilumatobacteraceae bacterium
ATCTTGATGCTGTCCGTCGCCGGCGTATGCGACCGACAGCACTTCACCGGTTGCGCCTTCCCCAACGAGGTAGACAGCTGGGTACTTCATGGTGAGCTTCGAGCCGATGTTGCCGTCAATCCATTCCATGTGGCCGTGGGCCTCAACGCGGGCACGCTTGGTAACAAGGTTGTAGACATTTGGCGACCAGTTCTGGATCGTGGTGTACGTCACTCGAGCATGAGGTTTCACCACAATCTCGACGACCGCGGAGTGCAACGAGTCGCTGGTGTACACCGGTGCGGAACACCCTTCGATGTAGTGCACTTGCGAACCTTCATCTGCGATGATGAGGGTTCGCTCAAACTGGCCGGCGTTTTCAGAGTTAATACGGAAATACGCCTGGAGCGGCATCTCACACTCGACACCTGGTGGTATGTAAATGAACGAACCGCCAGACCACACCGCCGTATTTAACGATGCGAACTTGTTATCTCCTGGGGGGATAACCGAGCCAAAGTACTTTTTCACAAGATCTGGATACTCACGCATCGCCGTATCCATGTCGCAAAACAAAATGCCTTGAGCCTCTAGGTCTTCGCGATTCTTGTGGTACACGACCTCCGACTCGTACTGAGCGGTAACACCAGCGAGATATTTGCGTTCTGCCTCTGGGATGCCAAGTTTTTCGTACGTGCGCATCATTTCTTCAGGCAGTTCGTCCCACTCATCAACCTGTTCACCAGCGGGCTTGAGGTAGTAGTAGATGTCTTGGAAGTCGATGTCTGGCATGTTCTGAGCGAACCACTCTGCCATCGGCTTACGGTCGAACAGCGAGAGCGAACGCAGACGAAGATCAGTCATCCACTTCGGCTCGCCCTTCCACCACGAAATTTGCTCAACAACACCTCGGTTAAGACCCTTCACGGGGTCAAATGCGTATTCGACTTCGTCGTTCCATCCGAGTTCGTACTTGGAAAGGTCGAGATCAAATGCAGTCACTACAGAGCTCCGTCATGTTGAGGGGTGTTGATTTAAGCGAATTAACACTACGGCCATAGTAACAATACAAATGACTGCTACGCATGCCCTTCCATTGAATTTTCAGGGCTCAATGTTGAGGGCGTTTCAAATGATCACTTCACTACGGGCGATAACCCCACGACGGGCTCGTGGGTTTCATCGTTCGGCGAGCGAGATGCACCCACTCACACAGCATCCCCCGAGTATCTCGAGGGTCGATGATCTGCTCAATTTCATAAAACTCAGCCGAGCGATGCGGTGAACGAACACTGTTGAGTCGCTCAGTGATCTCGGCCTTCAGTGCCTCCGGATCATCACTCGCTTCAAGTTCTGCCTTGTACGCAACCTCAAGACCACCTTCAAGTGGCAGTGATCCCCAGTCACCAGACGGCCAAGCAAGTCGGAACGATTCGCTTCCGGGCTTTCGGTTAGCAGCCCCCGCAACACCAAATGCTTTCCTGATGACGACCGTGCAATACGGCATTTGCGATTCTCGCAATGCAACGAGCACCTCGGTGCCGTATCGAATCGTTGCGCTCTCTTCCGATTCTTTTCCGATCAAGAAACCGGGACAATCCTCAAGGTGAATCATCGGCAACTTAAACATCGATGCAAGGTCGATCAAGCGTGTGAGTTTCCGACAGGAATCTGCGGTCCATCCCCCGCCGTACATCATCGGATTCTCCGCAAACACCGCAACCGCAACACCATCAAGACGGGCAAGTCCACCGATGATTGACGTTCCCCAGTCTTTACCGATCTCAAAGAAACTTCCCTCGTCAACCAACGTCGTCATGATGCGCTTCATGTCATAGCTCTGGCGAGGATTTCTCGGAATTGCATCAGCAAGCCATTCATCTCGTCTCGCTGGGTCGTCGCCCCAATCCTCGAGAGGCGGAAGTTCGTCAACCGACGTCGGCAAATACGACAAGAACTGCAGCGCTTTCTCGAAGGCCTCTGCTTCGCTGTCAACCGCATCATCAACCGCGCCATTACGAGTGTGAATATCAGCGTGCCCCAACTCATACTTCGACACGGCGCCAAGGCCAGCCTGCTCAACCAGAGCCGGCCCAGCGATCATCATTTGAGAGGTGTCACGAACCATCACCGAAGCCGCACGCGCCGCGGTGAAGGAATGCGAGGTCCCTGAATTGAGAGCGATGATGGAGGATGGCTCGCC
>JALRDI010000143.1 GCA_023257035.1 Ilumatobacteraceae bacterium
TGTGCCGATGGTAATGATGTCGCCGTGGTTGAGTGGCTGTGAGCCGGTGATGCGTTGGTCGTTCACGAGGCTGCCGTTCGTTGAGTTGAGATCGACAACGTGGTGACGTCCGTTCTCGTAGCGAATTTCGGCGTGTTGCCGACTGGCTTGACCGTCGGAGATCTGGATTCCGTTGCTGGTCGCTCGTCCCATGGTGAGTGGTGTGTTGCCCATTGGGTGCCGGGTTCCGTCTCGTTGGACGATGGCACCGAGTGCGGCGCGTGCGGGTGTGGGTTCTAGCGCGTCGCTGATGGTGAGTGGCTCAGGTGCCGGTGTGACGATAGGTGGCGGTAGATCGGCTGGCGTAGAGGGTGGTACGTCTGGTTCAACGGGTTCGGCTGCGGCGGGTGCGGGCTCGACTGGAGGCACAGGTGGCGGTTCATGATCGACGACGGGTTCTACTGGTGCAGGGTCTGGAGCCGCGGCGACATCAAGTTGTTGCTCGGGCTGGGCGTCTTCTGCTGACGGAGCGTCATCAGACTGCTGCCCTGAAATCGCAGTAGCAATCACGACCTTGCCGGTGTCGAGTGAGTTGTCAGTTGTGAACCCGACATTCACAGCCGTGAGGATGTTGAGACCCTCATCTCGAATATATGAAGTTGCCGCGGCAGCGAGTTCTTCGATGAGGGCTTTTTCGTCGTTAGCAAGGGCGGCGCGGTCAGTTTCAGAGAGCGAAACGGTGAATGTGTCGGGGCTGACCCGTCGCCCTTTGATGTCAATGTCGATGTTGTCGTCAATGGCACGAAGAAGGCGCCGACCGATTTCGAGCGGACGGATGGTTGAGGGGTTTGAACGTCCTGGTAACCGAAAGGCCATAAGGAAAGAATACGACAGCGAGCAAGACTTGTGTTCGTTGCATAGCAATTTCTAACCCCTGGTGTCTGGGTAGGGTGCTGACTGTGACCGGTCAGAGCGCGCCCACTTCATGGCCTTCTGTGTCGGTCGTCATGCCGATTCGAAATGAGGAACTCCACCTAAAGCATGCAGTTGCTGCGGTGCTCGCGCAGGAGTACGAAGGCGTGTTCGATGTCTGGCTCGCAGTAGGTCCGTCGCACGACAACACTGAGGAGATTGCAAATGGTCTCGCAGATGGTGATGATCGGGTCCACGTCGTTCCCAATCCGGCTGGCACAACCCCTGCCGGGCTGAATGCTGCGATTGCGGCGAGTAGCGGCGAAATCGTGGTTCGGGTTGACGGTCATGTGACGCTCCAGTTGGGATACATATCGGATGCGGTTCGGATTCTCCGGGAGACAGGAGCGGCAAATGTCGGTGGTCGGCAACTTGCTGTCGGAAAGTCGTCGTTTGAGTGTGCCGTCGCTGCAGTGATGATGTCAGTGATCGGGTCTGGAGGAGCTGAATACCGAGTTGGATCAACTGCAAAATCGGTTGACACCGTATTCCTCGGGGTGTTCGACCGCTCCGCAGGTGATGCGGTTGGTTGGTTTGATGAGCGGCTGATTCGCAATCAGGACTACGAACTCAACATCCGCCTCCGGGCTGCCGGTGGATTGGTCTGGTTTGACCCATCGTTGGTTGTTGAGTATCGACCGCGGTCGACACTCCGTTTATTGGCCCGCCAGTATTTCGATTATGGGCGGTACAAGGCTGTCGTGCTGCGACTGCACCGTTCCTCTATTCGTTTGCGCCAGTTGCTTCCACCATTATCAATGCTGCTTCTTGCACTGTCATTCGTCTTTGCAACAGCATTTCCAATTTTCTTGGGAGTCCTAGTTGTTTATGTTGTAGCCATCGGACTTGCAGTCAAGGGATCATTGCGAACGAAGCTGTGGTCGACCGTGATTGCACCCGCAATCCACCTGTCATGGAGCTCAGGTCTCCTTCTTGGACTGTTGCGTCGAAGGTAGGCAGAACCTAGTGATCAACCTTGGTCACTGGAATCGCCTGAGTAGCAGAGAGCGAACCGCCTCGCCGGCGAAGCCTCCACGCGGCGAGCCGCTCAGCCCACGTCGGGTCGTCTGATCGTTCTCCACGTCTCACCGCAGCTGAGTCAGAAACTCTGATGAGAAGGGCGAGCAGTACGTAGTTTGCAAGTAACGAGGAGCCACCGTATGACACGAACGGCAACGTGATACCGGTAAGCGGAATGACTTTGATAACGCCACCGATGATGATGAAGGCTTGCATGCCGAGGATTGTGGTGAGCCCGACTGCAAGCAGTTTTTCGACCTCTCGGGTGGTGCGAGATGCGATCTGTAGTCCGGAACGAATGAGAAACACGTATGAGGCAAGAACTGCACTTGCACCTATAAGGCCGAGTTCCTCTGCGATGGCAGCGAAGATGAAGTCGTTTTGTGCTTCGGGCACCAGATTGGGGCTGCCACGACCAAGCCCGGTGCCAACAAGGCCTCCGTCGGCAAACCCATAGAGCGCCTGCACAAGTTGGTAGCCCTTGCCGTATTCGTCAGCCCAAGGGTCGAGCCAGATGTCGACTCGTGTTTGTACGTGGCCAAACATCTTCCAGGCGAGGTATGCGGCGCCAGCAAACAGCAGTAGTCCAACGAGCAGATACGTGAGCCGTTCCGTTGCGGTCCACAACATGACAATGAACAGGGTGAAGAACAGCAATGATGACCCGAGGTCACGTTGGCCGACCATGATGAGCACGGCGATTCCCCATCCGAATGCAACAGGAAAGAGGTCTGCTGGTTGTGGAAGTCTTAGCGGACCGACTTTCCATGAACGGTCTCGCAAGAGCATGCGACGGTCCGCCAGATAGGACGCGAAGAACACCGC
>JALRDI010000215.1 GCA_023257035.1 Ilumatobacteraceae bacterium
TACCACCATCGGCGTGTGTGATGATTCATTTACTGAGCCAAGCACCACGAGGAACTTGTATATGCCGACGACGCAACCATCATTCATTTACACCACAGGCGAACGCCTGCCCGTCGAAGTACTTGTCTTCCGCGTTGCCCCTGAGCATGTTGATGAATTCATCGAAGTCGATCACGAGGTGTGGACACTCGGCGAGGCACTGCTGCCAGGCTTCGACCGCATTCCATTTCGCTCGAAGGAAGTGTGGGTCGACGATGCGAAGCCAGGTGAGATCACTCTCACATTTGTGTGGGAGTCGCTCGACGACTGGCTTCGTGTTGGCGAGCCCTCGATACAAGCAGCTCTACAAGCTGAATTCGATTGCCGATTTCCCCACAACGTTGAACTCATCGCCGCACCGCATGAAGACAGCAACCATGGCATCCATCGGGTGAGTCGATTCGAACGGGTCGACTAGCCCAAACGAAGTTACACAATGGCAAGCGCCGGGTCACCTGGTGACGACTCACCAGACAGCACCCGAAGCGCAGAGGCGGTGTAACGGTGATACGCCCGACGAAGTAAGTCATTGTCTCTCCCAATGAGCCACTGCGAATTTGCGCCGATCACGAACGCAAAGATGTTGTAGGCAAGCGCCTGAAGATCGACCTCGCTGGCTCGTCCTTGCTCTGCAAGAACTCCGCCGATCTCGGTGGCGATGTGATCACGAATAACGATGTCGTGAAGTACCTCTTCATGCATCGGGTCTGCAGGATGCCGGTTCTCCCAGAACAACTGAAATTGCAGTTCCATTGCAAGCGGATTCGTAATCACAATCTCTGCGTACTCAGGGAGTCGTGCAACAACGTCAAGCCCGGACATACCCATCACCCAAGAATTGAAGTGAGGAACCGGCCCGTCGTGCTCAAGAAGAGCTCTCAACACTCCTTCTTTCGAACCGAAGTGGTGCAATATCCCGGCATGGGTAATGCCGACTTTCTCAGAAATCATCGGCAAACTTGTGAGTACGAACCCATGCTCCGCAAACAATTCTCGCGCCGCGTGAAGAATCGACTCCCGACGAGCAATACCTCGCTGCGCACTTGCCGAAAGTTTTTCAGTCACTAGAACGAACGTAACACGCGAACTGCCCAGGGCGTATTAGCGATCTACAGAACGTGCGCATGAATCCAACGAATACTGAAAACAAATCGCACCATTTCGTTCGCTGAATTACGGTCTGAAGGGTGTCAACCCGATCACAATCGGCGCTCTCACAACGCGCAATGGCTGGGGCAGCATCAGCGTTCACCGCCCTGGGCATTGCGGAGGCGGTGAGTTCACTTGACAGCGCTTCACCAACCATTGTCGAAGCTGCCGGCCTCTCATTCATTGATCAATTTGCTGGCACCCTCAAGGACATCGCCATCGCAGTATTCGGCGTTCACGACAAAACCGCCCTCATCATCGGAACGTGGCTAGTCATCATCGGGCTCGGAGGTCTGGTCAGCCGGTCAGCGGCACGAAGCCGACGTAACTTCACTTTCCTCACCGCAACCGTCGGCGCCATCGGTCTCGCCGCATATCTCACACGGCCGCTCAGCAATCCACTGCTCGGAATTATTGCAATCGCTATCGGCCTTGGAGTCGGGGTCGTTCTTCACCGCTACCTCATTAACGCGGTAGGTGTTGAGACCAACGAAACATCATCGACTGAGATGATCGACATCGAGATGCCTGGAATTGCGCTCGGCAATCGTCGCCGCTTCATGACCGTCGCAGCAACATCGGTCGCTGGAGCAGCAGGAGCTGTCGCCTTGGCCACCACAGCACGACGCCGGTCTCTCAACGCTGAGCCAACATTCACCCAGCCACTCCCGACCCCACCCACCAGCACAATTCCGAGAGACACCACACTCGACAACATTGACGGCATCACCCAATACATCACCCCGAACGACAGCTTTTACCGAATCGATACGGCCCTCGTCATTCCAAAAGTTGACGCCGACACATGGTCACTCACTATCGATGGAATGGTCGACCGACCACAGACCTTGACGTATGCAGACCTCATCGATGCTTCGACCTCGGTTGAAACAGTCACCATCGCCTGTGTCTCAAACGAAATCGGTGGCAACCTTGTCGGTAACGCGACCTGGCAGGGCGTTCGACTCGCTGACGTGCTCGAACAGGCCGGTATCCAAGCGGGCGCTGACCAAATCGTCGGGCATTCGGTTGATGGGTTCACCGCAGGAATGCCCACTGCCACCGCTCTCGATGGTCGAGTTGCGTTAATCGCAACGGCAATGAATGGGCAACCGTTACCACAACGCCACGGATTCCCCGCCCGCCTCATCGTCTCGGGCCTTTATGGATACGTCTCTGCCACCAAATGGCTCTCGCGCATTGAGTTCACCACATGGGATGCCGTCGACGGTTACTGGATTCCACGCGGGTGGTCAAAAGAGGCACCAATCAAACTGACGTCTCGAATCGATGTGCCGAAACAAGCATCACTCTCGCCGGGCCTCACCCCGATTGCTGGCATTGCACTATCGCCGTCAATCGGCATCGCAGAAGTTCAGGTATCTATCGACGATGGCCCATGGCAGACCGCCGAACTCGGTGACACGTTGAACAACAACACGTGGGTGCAATGGCACCTCCCATGGCAGGCAACGATCGGTGATCACACCATCAACGTGCGAGCGATCGACAGCGCTGGCAACATTCAAGATGAGACCCCCAGATCCGTTGCCCCGGACGGCGCA
>JALRDI010000236.1 GCA_023257035.1 Ilumatobacteraceae bacterium
CCGAAGCCCTTCTGATCATTGAAGAACTTCACAGTGCCTTTTGGCATATCGGGGTACTCACTTTCGTAGGTCTTGGTTCATTAGCGACCAAGATCACTGTGAGGCTAACGGCACCACATCTCGCACGACACCTTCTGCTCAGAACTGTCTGAATCGAAACTCGCCTAGCGCAACTTCCGCATCGGTTCAGCGAAGCGCAAGAACCAGCAGGCCAAGAAGAGTTACGCTGAGTTCAAATAAAAGCAATACTTATTGAGAGCAAATATGAACCTTCTTATCGTCGATGATCATCCGCTAGTGCGGGCAGGAGTGCGAGCAGGCCTTGAAAGCTATTTCTCAGATTCTGAAATCCGCGAAGCGGGGTCGGTTGAAGAGGCTTTGATGGCCTTAACCGCGACATCAATCGATGTCGCGATCCTCGATCTTCGTCTAGGTGACGGCTCGGGTATTGAAATCGCTGACAAAGTCGCCGAGCTTGACCTCGACACCCGTTGTGTCATATTCACCTCGGTGATTACCCCGTTGGCCGTGATTGGGGCATTCAATTCGGGAACGGTGTACGCCATCGTTGAGAAGGGTGTCGACATCGTGCCCCTCGGACAGGCAGTCCAGAATGCTGCTAACGGTTTGAGCTCGTTGACTTCCATCGCAGTTAAGCGTGCCGAGGAGGAAATTTCACTCTCTGGCGGGCTCGGCTCCATACAGTTAACACAACGCGAACGAACAATTGCTGAACTCGTAGCAGACGGGCTCTCTGACCGAGATATCTCCCAGTCGCTTTCGTTAGCGGCCTCGACAGTGCGGAACAATCTGACAACTATCTATGCAAAACTGCATATCGAATCTCGCACACAATTGGCGATTCTCGTTTGGCGGCAGCGTTCGATCGAAAATCTGACATGAGTTGCTGTGATCGCTTGTGCGCACCAATCGAAGGCGTTGAGAAATGAACATGCTGTCACGTCATGTTGGCGACGACCTTCCCCTTGACGAAGGCCTCAACTACTTCGAATACCTCTACGGACAGTCCAGCCTGCCAGCGGCAGTAACGGATCCGGTTCGGAACGATGACGGCCTGATCATCGACGTTAAATTTGTCATTGGCAACGATGCTTGGCATTCACTGAGACGCATCCAAGTGACGCCAGGAATGAAGGGGTCTGATTTCTACTCAGGCTTCGACAGTCTGCTCCAAGTGTTCTCAACTGTTGACTCCGTCGGTAGAGAAACACAGACGTTTTCGAGCGATTCAGGCGACGGGTTCGTTTCTGAAGGTCTGGTGCAGCAAGTTGAGTGGCGGAAACTCCCCAATGGGATGATTCTCGAGACTTCGCGTGACCAAACATTGGTTTCTGCTGCCCTCGAAGCTTCCGGCCCCGTCCTCATCATCGAATTACCAGAAGATGGTCAAGCACCGACGCACGCCGCTGGAATGAACCGCTCGTTTATCGAGCATTTCATGATCCGCAGCGATGCAACTCGCTACACAGTTGGTACCTCTGGTTTTACCGATGAAGTTTCACTTCTCGATATTCGCAAATCCGTTGCTGCCCGATTTCCTGACAACGACTGGGACGCCTTTCATGCTGCAAACGCCCGAATTCACCAAGAACGAACGCCAGTAGAGGCCATTCCCTTCTTCCTGGGTGGCGAGGCGTACCTTCGAGACTTCTCGATCCACCAACTTCCCTCATCACGCTCTATCGGTATTTGGGTGTACAGACCTGCAGGAGCACTCGCTCTCCAACAGTTCGATGATTTTGCTGAGGCACGTGTTCTGGCAATTGCTCCCTACGTCAAAAACCTTTCACGACCGGTTGCGGCTCATCGAGCTGTTCTGTCCGAGTCTGGCAACATCATCGACCTCGAGAACATTTGGGCGAACGACTCTTTCAACTCATATCGGTCCAAACCGCTCGAATCGGGTGATCTTGCATCCAAAACTCGTGTCCGTTTCACGCAGGATTTGTTGCCTGTACTTCATCAAGCATGGAATGAGGGTGAGGCAACTCAGTTTTTTCGCTTTGAGAGCAGTGATTTTGACGCAAAGAACTATCGGGATGAGTTTCAACGCGCCGCTGCAGCCCAGCAGATAGAGATCGAGACGATCTTTGTAAGGACCGACGATGACTTCATTCTCGAATGGGGTGACGACATCGATCAGAAACGGCGCTTAGGCTCCGAAAGGGAACAACAGCGAAAGATACAGCTTGACATCTTGCTCGATCTCCAGCGCCAAGAATCAGAACGTGAAACAAGTGGAGCCTTTGTTCGAGAACTCCACGACAATGTATTGCAGGACCTCTTCGTAGTTGGCCTGAGCCTCCACCCGCACACCATGAGAGACAGCCAGCCGGCACCGCCCGCTCTGTTAAAAGAGGTCCACGAGTCGCTTGCACGAATCGCAACTGATATCCGGACGTTGATCAGCGGCGATCGCGAGTCGAGCGATGGTCTCCTTACGAGCCGGCTGGAAGAGCTATGTGAACAGTGGTCGCAGAGATCCAATTTTGATATCGGTCTCGAAGTAAAGACAGCCTATGATGCGACAGTTTTTGAGCGAATTCCCGAAAGAGTCACTCGCAACCTCACCCTTATCGTTAAAGAGGCCATATCGAACGCCGTCCGCCACTCTGGGGGCACAACTATCAACATTCGATTAGTTGCATCGGGCGGCATCCTCAAATGCACCATCAGAGATAACGGCAACGGTTTTCCAGCAAGCCACATTGTGGAAAGTGGAACCTTGAACCTTCGCTCACGAGCAGAACTGCTTGGAGGTTCCGCTCGGATCGAATCAACTAAGAGCGGCGTGACTGTTGATGTCACAGTCCCCTTGCCAATCGAGCAAGTCTAAGAACGCAGCTAATTTCGAGGGTGACTAGCCGACTTGTGCGTTCTGAAGCCGCTCAAGCGCAAGAATCTGAAGATCAGCGTGAGGGCACTGCGTA
>JALRDI010000251.1 GCA_023257035.1 Ilumatobacteraceae bacterium
GATGCCCTTCTTGACGCCCATTGGGTTGGCGCCGGCAGCAACGTTCTTCATGCCAACCTGCACCATTGCCTGTGCGAGCACCGTTGCAGTGGTGGTTCCGTCACCTGCGACGTCATTGGTCTTCGTCGCAACTTCCTTCACGAGCTGGGCGCCCATGTTCTCGAACTCGTCTTCGAGTTCGATTTCCTTTGCGATGGAGACACCGTCGTTGGTGATCGTTGGAGCACCGAACTTCTTGTCGAGAACGACGTTGCGGCCCTTTGGCCCGAGGGTCACCTTGACCGCATCAGCGAGCTTGTTGACGCCGGCCTCAAGGGACTTACGGGCTTCGTCATTGAACTTCAGAACTTTTGACATGTTGTTATCTCACTTCTCCACAATTGCGAGTACGTCGCGGCCCGAAAGTACGAGCAGATCTTGGCCATCGACGGCAACTTCCGTGCCGCCGTACTTTGAGTACAGAACAACGTCACCGACGTTGATGCCGAGCGGAATCAATTCACCGCTGGCTTCGGCGCGCTTTCCTGGTCCGACAGCGAGCACTGTGCCCTGCTGTGGCTTTTCCTTTGCCGTATCTGGGATAACGAGACCAGACGCGGTCTGCGTCTCTGCCTCATTCGGCTTGACGACGATGCGGTCATCGAGCGGCTGTAGGTTCATGTTGCAAGCCTCCATGGCGTGAACAGGGGTTGATGTAATAGCGCCAGTCATTTCGTTAGCACTCATAACTGACGAGTGCTAAGGCTACGGCTGGAGGTCGGCGTTAGCAACCGGAGGTCGAGAGTGCTAACTGAGATTTTTCGTCGATCCAGCGACATTCACGCCAGCTATCCGAAGCAGTTCAACCGTTTCTGCAAGAGGTAGCCCAACAACGTTCGACACACTGCCCGAGATTGAGGAAATAAATCCGGCTGCCCGGCCTTGAATTCCGTATGCCCCAGCCTTGTCGAGCGGCTCGCCGGTGCCGACATACCAGACAATCTCTTCATCGCTCAGCGATCGGAAGGTCACTGCGGTTGTCACCAATGCCGCTTCAAGTGAATCTGCTCGTGCCACACACACCGCTGTGTGTGTGAGGTGCTCGCGCCCTGAAAGTGAACGAAGCATCGCAACCGCGTCATTGGCGTCAACCGGTTTGGCAAGGATCTCGCCGTCGCGGTCAACCGTCGTGTCTGCGGAAAGAACGACATCTGAAGGATGCAATGCACTCACGGTTTGTGCCTTCAGTTTCGCAACGCGCATGACGTAGTCAACAGCGCTCTCCCCGGACAGGGTCGACTCGTCGACATCTGCCGGCATGACCACAAAATCGACATCGAGGTCAGCCAACATCGCACTGCGGCGTGGCGAGCCCGAGGCGAGAACCAGTTCAGCCACCCGACACCGCCATCTCCTGAGCGTCGTCAGGAATTGTCATATCGGTGGCTGCGTGATCGGCCGTCAAAAAGCCCTCAGGGAGAGCGACTTTGATTGGGCCGTTCGTGTGACCCCTGCGAATGCGAGCACCGCCCTCGACGAGTTGGGCTGAACGGTCTAGACCCGCCAAGAGGTCTTCAAGTTCAGCGATGGTCGACACCATCGAAAAACGACGGCGCGCCTCCGGACCGACCGGGTACCCGGTGAGATACCACGATGCATGCTTGCGGAAATCTCGCATTGCGAAATTCTCGCCATCAAGCCGTTTGCCTTTTTTCATCACGACATCTGAGGAATAGTGATCAACGAGCGCACGGGCGTGGGAAAGCATCACATCTGCAACCTCCCCGAGGCTCCTCGGTGCAGGTACTTCACGGCCGGCAAAAGCTTCGATGAGATCTGAGAACAACCACGGTCGACCGAGACAGCCTCGACCGATCACCACCCCATCACATCCGGTCTGATTCATCATGTTGAGCGCATCTTGCGCTTCCCAGATATCGCCGTTACCAAGCACAGGGATGTTGTGTCCAGCATCGACGACCAGTTCTTTCAACTGCGTTATCGCACCCCACCGAGCATCTCCGGAATAATGCTGCTCAACTGTTCGGGCATGCATCGCCACCCAGGCGACCCCTTCATCGGCACAGATCAGCGCAGCATCTCGGTCGGTGCGAAATACATCATCAAGGCCCATCCGAAACTTCGCCGTCACCGGAATACCGAATGGTGCGGCAGCCTGCACGGCGGCACGAACAATGGCGCGGAGTAGCGCTGGACGAGCTGGAACTGCCGCTCCCCCGCCCTTACGGGTCACTTTTGCTGCCGGGCATCCAAAGTTGAGGTCGACGTGATCAACCAGTCCCTCTTCACAGACGATCGAGACCGCCTGCCCGAGCTGAACTGGGTCGCTTCCGTAAATCTGCAGACTCCTCGGATTCTCGTCAGGAGCAAACGACATCATCCGCATCGTCTTGTCGTTGCGATGAACAACGGCAGCAGACATGACCATCTCATTGACGTACACGAGTCCTGGAGCGTGTTGACGACAGATCGACCGAAATGCTGCGTTCGTGACGCCAGCCATTGGTGCCAAAACTACGGGGGCTGCCAGCTCGTGATCACCGATTCGCATTGGAATTCTCTCAGCCATCAGCAATACCTGCTTCGACGAGTGGCATTGAAGGAAACGCACCAATATCGAGGCGACTCGGACCCAACGCTCGAAGACGATGCCAGCCTGCCGCAGCGATCATCGCTGCATTATCAGTGCACATTTCCCGACCAGGGAGGAACGCCCCAATTCCATCTGCCGCGCAGGCCGCCTGAAGATCTGCTCGGAGTCGACTGTTTGCAGCGACGCCTCCACCGAGGACGACGCCCGTTGCTCCCACCTCACGCGCCGCCTTCATCGCCTTATGCACCAGGACGTCGCTCACCGCCTGCTGGAACGATGCTGCAATATCAACCGAGTCAACAGTCGGATTCTTACGAACGAAATTCACGACAGCGGTTTTCAACCCACTGAAACTGAAATTCAGGCCATCGTCCATCATTGCCCGTGGAAATTTCACCGCTTCGGGATTGCCGTCGTTTGCAGCGCGGTCAATCGCTGGTCCGCCCGGGTAACCAAGATCTAAATAACGAGCGACTTTGTCGAACGCTTCACCAGCAGCATCGTCAATCGTTCGACCAAGCAGCCGGTATTCGCCATGGTCCTGCATCTCGATGAGCATTGTGTGACCACCCGAGACCAACAACACGACCAGCGGGAACTCCAACGTCGGGTCTTCAAGGAAGCTCGCGTATAGGTGGGCTTCCAGATGGTTTACCCCCACAAACGGCACATCCCAGGCAAGAGCCAACGCTTTAGCCGAAGAGACACCGACGAGCAGTGCGCCGATGAGCCCCGGACCGACCGTGCACGCAATCGCATCAATACGACGCTCGTCAATCCCTGCTTCATCGATCGCCCGTCGCACCACCGGATTGATCGATTCGAGATGGGCTCGACTTGCGACTTCAGGAACAACCCCACCGAACTCGGCATGGACATCGATCTGACTCGACACCACCGACGACACCACATCATTTCCACCCATCACGATGGCGGCGGCGGTTTCATCGCAACTTGTCTCGATTCCAAGGATGACAGTGTCCTGGCCCACAACGAATTGAGATGTCATGATGCTCGCCTCGCTGAACGTCGGTTCGCACATCGCTCGAGATAGTCCTCGTCCGCAAGGCCGTGGCACCACATGACAACGGCATCCTCGCCTTGCTCGTAATACCCCTTGCGAATTCCTGCCGGGGCGAAGCCAAAACGTCGATACAACGCCTGTGCTGGCTCTGCAGACGCGCGTACCTCAAGCGTCCATGCAGTCGCCCCAACCGATCGAGCATGTTCAGCAAGTCTCATCATAAGGGCTGCTCCGACACCGGCTCGGCGAGCTGAGTCACTCACAACGATATTGGTGACGTGCGCCTCGATATCTCCCGCAGCGTCAACAACCCAGAGCCCCGCGTAGCCAATAACAGAGCGCCCTTGCCGTGCGACAAGGTAATGCCGGCCGCCTCGACCAACCTGGGCAAGTTCGTCAATGAATACCTGGCGTGACCAATGACGGTCATATGTAGCTGCCTCGATCTCCAACACCTGCCGAAGATGACGACGCTTCATTGGCTCAATCACCATTGGTCGGCGAATCATGACCTCACCTGCCGGGTGCTCCAATTGATCTGTGCATCAGGCTGGCGCAGATACACCGGTTCGACAAAACGCTCTTCGACCGTTTCATCTCGAATCGCTCGCCGCACGCCCTCGCTCGCGAGATCCGCAGCAGATGGGTGCCGAGCATCACCAATGACGCAGGAAAAGCCCGTAGTGATGTCGTCTCGATATCGGTGTGCTCCATCACCAATACAGACAGTCGGCTGGTCTCGAGCCATGAGATCAGAAATCAAGTCATCTACCGGCCCAACGGTCGGCTGATTCAACTGGTCAACACCTTGTTCGGAACGACGATACATCGCCCAGAACACCTCTGACTTTCGTGCATCAACGACTGGAACGATGATCTCGTCAGCAGTTGACTGACCTATCGCAAGCACCTCAAGCGATGTCATTGGCACCATCGGGATACCAAGCGCCATTGCAAGAGACTTGGCCGTCGCAATTCCCACACGCATGCCGGTGAACAGTCCGGGGCCAACGTCAACGGCGATCGCACCAACTTCAGCGAGTTCGATCTCTGCTCGCTCGCAGACAAATTGAACGCAGGGGACGATTGATTCGGCATGACGACGTCCGCGAGAAATCTCTACGCTCGCGAGTACCCCATCTGAGGAGGCGAGCGACACACCGACCGATTCGGTCGCGCTCTCAATCCCCAGCACGATCACGACCAGTCCTCCAACGAAGCTGCCAATGCATCACGTCGCCGATCCCAACTTGAACCGACCGAGTCGAGCGTGAACTCTCGGACATTGCCTTCGTTATCGTCGAGATCAACCTCAATATGCACCTCGAGATAGTCGGCAATTTCGCCGATTGCTGCCTCACCCCATTCGATGAGAACCACACCTTGAAACTCTGCGAGTTCGCTCAGCGCAAGGTCTGACACCTCGACCGTTCGATCGAGTCGATACAGATCTGCATGGTGCACGGTGAGATTTCCACAGTCATAGGTATTCACCAATGTGAAGGTCGGAGACGTCATCGGCTCGGATACGCCTAGGGCTGCGCCGATGCCTTGCGCAACAACTGTCTTACCCGCCCCCATCTCGCCGGTCAGCACAATCGTGTCACCAGCCCGAATCACGCGCGCGAGCGCAGTGGCAAATGCTTGCGTGTCGCTCGGTGACGTCGTTCGGAACCACATATCGCCTAACGATGCTACGACGGCTCAGCGAACAACCCCACTACGCGCCGCGGAACGCGTTCACCAATTTGGCACACAATTTCGTAGCCGATCGTTCCAAGTCGTTCAGCCCACTCCTCAGCAGTGATGTGTTCTGCGCCCTGTGTCCCGATGAGCACGACTTCATCGCCGATATTGACTGGGTCTGACACGTCAGTCGGGCCCACGTCGACGATGAGCTGGTCCATCGTTACCACCCCAACCACCGGCCGGCGTCGACCACCGATGATCACCTCACCACCAACCTCAGACCATCTCCGAGGGACGCCATCGGCGTATCCGAGAGGAACTGTCGCCAGACGGGTGTTCGCCGAGGTTGCGTAGCGCCAGCCGTACGACACATGGGCACCCTCATCAACTTCTTTCACGAACGACACCTTCGACCACCACTTCAATGCGGCCGAAAATGCTGAGCGATCAAGCGAAACTTCGGGTGAAGGGTCAATTCCGTACATCGCAATGCCGGCGCGCACGAAACTCTGGCGGGTGGCTGGAAGAGTGATTGCTGCAGCAGAGTTCGCCATGTGAATCTCGACGTCGGCACCCACGAGCGTTCTCACTGATTCGAATTGGGAGGTCTGCTCTGTAATCGCAGGGTGACCCGGCATGTCCGCTGTCGCAAAATGTGTTGCCACCCCGACTAATTCAACGTGAGGAGTGTTCGCAACCTTCTCAATCAGTGCGTTGACCGCATACGGTTCTGCTCCGACCCGCCGCATTCCAGTGTCAACCTTGAGGTGCACCCGCGCAACAGTTCCAAGTCGGGATGCGACTTTTGCGAGCGCATCAACTGACTCAGGGCGGTACACCATGATTTCTGCATTCGCATCAAGAAGGTCGCCGTAATGTTCGTCCGGCTGATCACTGAGAACGAGGATTCGCGAATCGATGCCGGCGGCTCTCAATTCGACTGCCTCTTGTACCAGCGCAACTGCAAGGCCGGCAGCTCCACCAGCGAGTGCGGCACGGCTGGTCACGACAGCGCCATGGCCGTACCCGTTTGCCTTCACCACAGCCCAAACATCGCTCGGAGAGCAGAGCCCGACGAGTGACTTGACGTTCTGAATGATTGCATCAGAGTCGATGTCGACGCCGGACCAACGCTGCGACCGTGGACTGCCAGATGTCACTCGGCAACCACCTGGGCGATCGCCACACTGTCGCCGTGCGACAAACTGAGGTGCCAACGCTCGACGCCCGCGTTCGTTGCGAGCTCAAGAGCTGTTCCGACCACCAGCAACGAAGGTGCCCCACTCGTTGCCCGAACCACCGACACATCATGAAACCCGAATGCGCCAAGACCAAGGCCGAGCGCTTTCATTGAGGCCTCACGAGCAGCAAAGCGAGCGGCAAGGCCCGGCACGTCGTCAGCTCGACCCGACAAGGAAGCCAACTCGGCTTCTGTAAACAAACGAGTTCGCATCGACGGCGTTCGCTCGAGGGAACGCCGAAATCGCTCAATGTCGACAACGTCAACACCAACACCGATCATTACGACACCCAGTGGTTGGCAGATTCAGAGATTGGTGAGATGAGCAAGTCGGCGACCAAAACCTCACTGAGTTTTGTTTCATCGAAACTGCCCTCAGTTTCCGTTACCCAGTCAACGAGTCGCTCATAACGATTGTCGTAGCCCTGCAAACAGGTTCGCGCGTCATCAACCGAGATGTGCTCGCGGAAGTCGACATGTAGCAAGGTGATCCCATTGCACACTCCCGCTTTTGTCTCCGGCACAAGGATGACAGTGCGGCCGTCACGACGGCCTCGCGCAACGAGCACTTCTTTTTGTTCTGCGACATATCGCTTCGTACCGCTCAGCGCCGGGTCGTTATCGACGCGACTTGGAAGATCAACTGCAACGCCGTCACGATCGATCACTGACACCACATCACCGACGATGCTGTAACGAGTCGCTCCCGTAACTGTGGCAACAGCTACATCAAGAGCGGCAAGCACCTTGAGCGAGCGATATGACACAACGTCTCTTCCGGCGCCACGACTCATCACTGCTTGTACAAGAGCCGCATCAACGAGGTCAGAGTCACTTCGTGAAATCCCAACGGTGACGGTCTTCGCCTGATGCTTGATCGCATCAATAGGTCGTGTGAGCTCATCGATCGCCGCTGAGAGCGCATCAACCACCTCAGCGATGACGAGCTCGGGAGTCCCAACGTTGCCGGTTGCGATCGAGAAATCTTCAACTGGTCGCCGAGAGCGCAGGAAGCCAATTGCCACTGTGAGGCGCACAGCGGTAGATGCTTCAAGGTGACCGTCGTACGACTTCGCACGAACACCCTGTTCAAATTCTTGGAGATGAACTTGAATGCCATCGGCAATGGTCGCCACGATCTCGTCTGCTGACTCACCTGACTCAACCGCTCGCTCAATGACATCTCGCGCCGCTCGTAGCGGAAGTGCAGAGCGGTCAATTGCTCGCGCTGCCTCGTAGCCAAAGAGATGACCGACCATCGCTGACAAAATGAACCCAAGTGCAGGATCAACAGGTGGCACTTCAATGACCGACCCGGAGGTGAATCGAGTTTGCCCCTCATCGCACACAATGATCGGGGTTGCCTTATGAGCGCTAAAGATTGCTGTCTCTTTTGCGACGTCGTCTGCGGTTGATCCCTCAAGCCCGGCTGCACACACAAAAATCAATGGCTCACTCGAGAGGTCGATGTGTTTTTTGTCTTCAGTGACATCAGCAGCGATCGACTTGTAACACAGTTCGCTGAGTTTGATTCGAACCTCGTTGGCAGCAACAAGGTTCGGGCCGTTACCAACGACCGCCCAATAGCGCTTCGGCGGTGCTGATCGCGTTGCGATATCAGCGATCAAGGAACGTCGGCTCAGCACCCCCTCCATTGCTGAAGGCAACGCGTGGAGTGAGGCCAACAGCCGGCTGCGACGAGATGCATTACCCACCCCCGCAGACGCAGCGATATCACAAGCAAGCAACGCCCCTGCCGCAACTTGGGCGTAAAACGCCTTCGTGGACGCAACACTCATTTCAACATCGCGGCCGTCTGAGGTGTACACCACTCCATCGGCTTTGACTGCGAGATCGCTTCCTCGGCGGTTCACAATTGCGATCACTAATGCGCCACGAGCACGCAAGAGATCGACTGTTCGGTTGGTGTCGGTAGTTGTACCACTTTGACTTACAGCGATGATGAGCGTGTCTGACATATCAGGGCGAAGTTGAAACCCTGAAACCTCAGTTGCGGTAATTGCATCGACATCAAGTTCGCCGTCACAAAGGTCGTGAAGGATTGCTGCAACACCCTGGCCAGCAACGGCCGCTGTGCCCTGGCCAATGACCTGCACCCGAGATATCTGACGCGAGGCAAGGCGTTCACGAACCGCGCTCGGCACCGATGTCTCCGGCAGCACCACCTCAAGTGAACCCTGCTCCCCGCTCAAACGCCCACGCAGAGTTCGCTGAAATGATCGTGGTGACTCCTCGATTTCTTTCAGCAGGTAGTGCGGCGCATCTCCTCGATCGATATCACGAGTGGTGACTTCTGCCGTCACGATCTCATCTGCAGTAATTGGAAGCGACGCTCCCGAATAGGCATACCGTTCAAGCCCGGCAATGTCGGCTCCATCGAGATTGACGACGATCATTTCTCCGCCTGATTCACCATCAAGGCGCAGATATCGATCGGTTTCTTCGACTACTCCGTAAGGCTCACTTGCGACGATGTAGCCATCGTCGGTAAGTCCGATGTACACGCCTTGGCCACTGCCTCGAAGTGCGAGCATCAATTCTGATGGACGATCGGCCGCTAGCGCTCCGATCGCTACCGAACCCTCAAATTCATTCACTGCCCGACGAAACGCTTCGCGTGGGTCAAGACCTTCGCTCATCCGTCGCGAAGTCAAGGTCGGGATCACCTTCGCATCTGTCGTGATGTGGTGATGAATCTGCAAACCAAAACGGCGGGTGAGATCCGCGTGGTTGTCGACGTCTCCGTTGAGAACTCCAACGACATAGGGCCGAGATTCCTCGTCGAGTTCTTCGCTGTTCAGCGGGTGGGCATTGGCCTCAGAGATCACTCCGATACTTGCCCATCGCGTGTGCCCGAGCACTACTGCTTCGGAAGTTGGGCTCGACAGAGCCGCACGTAGCAGCGAGTCAGATTGCACCGCCTCACGGATCACCGCAGTGTTGTCACCTAGCTCGCCAATCTCGGCTGCAGCCTTGTACACAAACGACAGCACAGAACCGTTTGGTGTTTGCACGTCCCTCACCGATGATGATCGGAACAGCTCATCCTGTGACCGTTCGGTGAGTTGTGCTGCCACAACTGGATCGTTAGTCGAGAGATCATGATTGCTCACCATGACCTGGATTCCGGCAGAGTCTCGACCGCGAACCTCCAGACGATCCAGCGCTGAAAGTGCCCGCTGGATCGACAGGTAGCCGTTATACGACTCGATGGGAGCACCATCTGCGAGAGCATGCACCGCTTCAGCCGTACGGAGACGGTCACGACTAATCGCCCACGACGCATCTTGCAGCGCGACCACTGGCTCATCGTTACAATCTTGATTTAGATATTGTAATTTTACACTGTGGAATTTGTGATCTT
>JALRDI010000296.1 GCA_023257035.1 Ilumatobacteraceae bacterium
ATACCGACATCGCACATACCAAGATTGTTTGATCGCATCGATTGGGACGCATATGCGCTTGCCATCGATAAAATGTTGAACCGAGAGCTTGATCGACTTTACGTCGTATTCCCAGCCTATGAACCAGAAGAACATCAGCGAACGAGCAGCCTTCCACATTGCGGGCAGTCGGGCAGCGCATCTGCTGGAGCTCGACGAACCTCGTCAACTTCTGCGGGAGACAAATCGAGATGGCATCCCTCGCAGCGACTACCGGTGAGCATCGCTGCAGCAACACCCAATTTGGCCCGCACGTGTTCGTAGCGGCTGACGAGCGCTGGTGGAAGCGTTGACACGATCTGCTCCCTACTTGACGCAATCTCGCCGAGTCCAGCGTCGATCGATGCCTCAACCTCCGCGAGGGCTGATGTTGCGTTGGAGGCCTGTTGACGAAGGTCTCCTTCTTGTGCTTTCAACGAAGACAATTCGCTCTCTGCTGCAGACTGTTCGTCCATCTTGACAAGGGTTGTTTCGTCGAGTGCCGACCGCTCTTCGTCAAGCGTTGCGATTTCATGTTGCAGTGCTTCGGCTTCACGCGGAGCAATGACCGTCTTCAGTTGTTCTTGCAACCGCAGGCGGGATGCATCGATTTCTCCAGAGCGCTGTTCAGCCGACGCAATCGCTTGCTCTGATTCCTCGATTTGTGCAGCAAGCGCAGTGCACCGGCGCTCCCATTCCACCACCGTGGTTGCAACTGCATTCAAGTGTTCGCGCTCGGCGAGATTCGCTTTGCGATGCCGAGCTTGGTCACTTGCGGTATCGAGGCCTTGTAACTGCAACAGCAGAGATCCAACGTTGTTGGCAGTCACATCAGCGGATTCGTCGTCACTCACAAGGAACAACATACGCGTCGGCGGGCGCAGATGGCAGTTCGGCGTACGGATCAATAACCCCTGCAGCAATGGTTGTTGCAGTTGTGATCTCTTCCAGGATCGGAACCGGTTCAGTGGGTTCGGGTTCTGGAGTAACGATCAGTGCGTCTGGCAAGGTTGTTGTCGTCGGCGTTTCGTAACCCACCACAATCGACGCACATTCAGTTCCCGGCAGGTAAAGCCGCTCAGCTGGGCCCTGCAGCGGCGGAGGTGCTGGCCAGTCGGAAATCGTTACCCCGGAGTGAGCCGGCTCCATATAGGCACCCCAAATTCGCGCCGGGAATGTGCCACCTTGCACTCGAGGCACGCCTGCTTCAACGAATTCAGGGATATTCACCATTGACGTGTACCGGTCTGGGTCACGAACCATGACTGCGGTCGAAAGGTAGGTCGATGCACCGACGAACCACGCGGTGTAGTTGCTCTGCTGGGTTCCCGTCTTGCCGCCTGCGGGGATGAGTTGGGCAAAATCAGAGAGTTCACGGCGAGCCGTGCCGTCTGTGAGTGTCGCCTTCATCGTGTCGATGGTGGTAAGAGCAGCAGACCGGTCAAGCACCCGTTGGCCTTCTGATTGATGGGTATACAGCCGACGACCCGCTGAGTCGTCAACACGCTCAATGAAGTACGGCTCCATGTGAACACCCTCGTTGGCAATCGACTGCATCCCGGAGGCCATGTCGAGGGTGCTCATTTCGTTCGCTCCGGTCGCAAAACTCGCGTACGGCCGGATCGGTTCACGGACGCTGTCTGGAAGTTCGGGCCGAAGAAAGTCTGAGGCCGCCATTCGGTAGGTGGTGTCGACTACTCGGTCGAGCCCAACGATCTGCGAGAGCCGAGCAAATGCGCAGTTAATCGAGCGGTAGGTGTGTTCAGCAAGTGTGGCGATTCCTCCACTCACACCATCGCGAATAATGAATTCGGGCTCGATGTTGTTGCCCGGATTCGGCAGCACACATGGGCGTGTGCCATCGATGATGTCGTTTGGCTGCGCCCCTGCCTGGATTGCTGCCGCAAGAATAAAGATCTTGATACTTGAGCCGGTCTGGCTCGGCGCGAGCGCGAGATTGACTTCGTTTTGCTGGGGAATGAATCCTCGACCACCGACCATTGCACGCACCGCACCTGTTTCGGTCTCGATAGAGGTGAGTGCCGCGTCGAAGCCTTCGGAAGTGTCGGGGAGCTCGTTTCGAGCAGCTTCTGCTGCTGCTTGAAGCTCTGGGTCAAGTGTGGTGTAGATGCGAAGGCCACCTCGGTATAGCGCCGTGTAGCGCTCTTCATAGGTGTCACCGAGCACATCAGAGCCGTTCAGAAGTAGATCGCGCACCGTTTCGGAGAAGTAGGTTCGCTCAACGTCGCGTGTCGGAATTTGATTCACTCGTTCTGGTAGCACGAATGTCTCAGCAACCTCAGTTGCTTCGTCTCCGGTGAGCAGTTCGTCTTCGACGAGACGATCGATGACCTGTGCGAATCGGGCTCGGCTGCGTTCGGGGCGGTTAATCGGGTCGTAGCTCGTCGGGGCTCGCACCAGCCCGGCAAGAAAAGCGGCTTCCGGGAAGGTGAGTTCGTGCACAAACTTTCCGAAATATGTTTCGGCAGCTGCCGCAATGCCATATGAGTTGTTGCCGAAGAACACCGTGTTGAGATAACGCTCCATGATTTCTTCTTTCGAGCGCTCCTTTTCTAAGCGCACGGCGTACACCAACTGAAGGAGCTTGTATCGGCCGTCACGTTCGAAGCCCGCCATAAAGTCGTTCTTTACGACCTGCATGGTGATGGTCGATGCTCCTTGGCGTGGGGCATCTGATGCAAAGTTCGAGAGCAGCGCTCGCATGAACGATCGAGCGTTGACGCCGTGATGCACCCAAAATTCGTTGTCTTCAACCGCGACGAAGGCCTGCACGACATGCTCAGGAATCTCGTCAAACGAAATGGGCTGGCTGTTTTCAAGTTCGTAGACGGCAATTTCGTTGCCAGCCGCGTCGTAGACATAACTGCGTTGGGACAGCGGAATGAAATCGGGAAGCGTGACAGGCTCTTCCGAGTGTGCGTTGGCGATTCGCCATAGGCGGGGTGCAATTCCGACCATCACCGCGGTCACGAGTAGGGCGCCAGAAACAATGATGACGCCAAGTCGCAGCAGCCATCCAGATCGTTCCACCCCAATGAGCGTAATGACCGGTCGCTACGGTGTTCCGTCATGGCTACTCGCAACATGTTCGGGCTTCGGTAATTGCCAATGGTGAAGCCAAAGATCTCTCTTGTCACGCTCGGGGTGCGCAACGTGGCTGCGTCAAAAGCCTTTTATGAACGCCTTGGGTGGGCATGCTCAAGCGACCACGACGAGGTCGCGTTCTTTGAACTTGATGGTGTCGTGCTCGGGCTCTACGGCTGGGACGATCTCGCAAACGATGCTGGAGTAGCGACCTCTGATGGTTCAGCATTTCGGGGCCACAGCCTCGCTCACAACGAACCATCACCTGAGGATGTTGATCGGGTCTTCCAAGAATTCATCGACGCTGGCGCATCGTTCGTGAAGCAGCCAGAGTCAACACCGTGGGGTGGCTACTCGGGGTATGTGGCCGACCTTGATGGCCACCTGTGGGAGATCGCGTTCAACCCGTTCAACGATTGGACGTAGGTGGTTCTTCCTGGCGGGGTTCATCGCCCTCGATTAAATTCGTAAATATGACGCTCTAGGCGGTAAACAACAGTCATGACCATGCCTCAACGTCCCTTCCGATTCGGCGTTCAAGTTCGTAACGGAAGCGACGCTGCCTCTTGGGCAGCCAATGCCCGTCGCTACGAAGAGTTGGGGTACTCGGCCATCACCATGCCCGACCATTTCGATGAGCAACTCGCGCCCATTCCGGCGCTACAAGCCATCGCTGATGCGACAACAGACATTCGAGTCGGAGCATTGGTTTTCGACAACGACTACAAACATCCGGTCGTGCTCGCGAAAGAACTGGCAACGATTGATGTGCTCTCTGGAGGCCGCCTTGAGATTGGCCTGGGTGCAGGATGGATGGCGATTGACTACGAACGCTCGGGACTTCCATATGACCGCCCAGGCGTTCGCATTGACCGATTCCTTGAAGGCCTCGACATCATCGAAGGCGCAATGGGCGAAGGCGCATTTTCCTACCAGGGCGAGCATTACACCATCACCGATTACGACGGGTTTCCGAAGCCAGTTCAGCAGCCAGGCCCACCGGTCCTCATCGGCGGCGGAGGGCCACGCATGCTGAAAATTGCAGCGCAGCGCGCTGACATAGTGGGCATCAATGCCACACTCACCTCTGGGGCTGTCGATCACTCAACCTTCGATTCAATGACCGCTGAAGCAACTAATGAAAAAGTAGAAATTGTTCGTGTCGAGGCTGGCGACAGGCTCAATGACATCGAAATGAACATTCGCGCATTCCTCGTGTCGGTCACCGATGACGTCGATACTGCTCTCGAGGGAATTTCTGCGTTCACTGGCTCGCCAACATCAATGATTTCTGAGTCACCATTCGCTCTCGTTGGGCCGCCATCAAAACTCATCGACGACCTTCTCGCTCGTCGTGAACGTTGGGGATTCAGCTATGTGATCGTCGGCCCAGATGAGGCTGAAGCATTCGCACCCGTTGTTGCAGAACTCACCGGGCACTGATCCATTCCACGCGCGCCAGCCGCCCCCACGCTCCTCCCACTGAATGAACCCTGCAACCCACTCCCGTTCTCCGAAGACTGTGATCGGGGTTGCTATCGCTGCCGCCGTGTCGGTTGCGCTCCCTGGATTTCTTGTTGGTGGGCTCTCGGTTCAGATCCGTGGCGAGTTTGCAATCGCAGAGGGTCGTTATGGGTGGGCGATGAGCACCTACTTCCTTGCGGCAACCACCGGGTCAATTCTGCTCGGCCGGCTTGCTCAGGTAATTGGCCCACGGCGACAGCTCACCTTGGCGCTCATTGGAGCGGCTGGTGTCGACATCTGCATCGCCTGGCTCGCCAATGATTTCCGAACGTTGATTGTGTTCCTTGCGATTGCCGGCATTTGCAACGCGGCCGCACAAACTGCCGTCAATCTCGGACTCGCTCAAGCCGGACTGCCCCGGCTGGGGCTTGCCATCGCCATCAAACAGTCGGGTATGCCGACTGCGTCAATGTTGAGCGGCCTTGCCGTTCCCGCAATCGCGCTAACACTTGGGTGGCGCTGGGCGTTTGTTGCTGCTGCCGCCATTGCGCTGAGTGCGCTCGTTGGGGTGCAACGGACCATTGCTGCATCGGCACCAACGTCAGCATCTGAAGATTCTCACACGGGGTCACCGTTCAGCGCTCTCGTCATTGCCGGCATCGCTGCGATGTTCCTCTCGTTTGGCGCAGGCGCCCTGAATGCATGGGTTGTCGAGTCTGGTGTCGATGCCGGCCTTGGCAAAGCGAGCGCAGGCCTCATGCTGTCGGTGGGTGCCGCTCTCGGAATCGCAATCCGAGTCGGATGGGGAATGCGGCTTGACCGAATGTCGCGGCACCCGTTTGTCGTTGCCGGAGTCATGGCACTTGGCGGGGCGATCGGAGTCCTCGGGCTCTCGTACCGGCTGCCGACGGTGCACATCATTGCAACCGTGCTGGCCTTCTCTGGTGGCTGGATCTGGCCTGTGTTTCTGAACTTTGGTGTCGTGAGAGCAAATGAAGGTCGTGCAGCATCATCAACGGGAGTCACGCAGACCGGCGTCTACCTCGGCGTCTTCGCAGCACCGCTGACCGCCGGAGCAATCATCGAACGATCGGGATACCCGACAATGTGGCTAGTAACTGCCTCGGCAATGGCAATTGGTGGACTTCTAATGGCACGTGTCTCACGAAGGTTCTGAGACGCAACGCTCGATCAGTTGAATCGCTGATCTTTTTCAATGACCACAATGCCCTGCTCTGACACGTGATACCGCTGGCGGTCAAGATCGTGATCGAATCCAATTCGTTCACCGGATGGGATGACAACGTTTTTGTCAACGATGCATTTGTTCAGCCGTGCTCCTGCCCCGACGTGAACACCCTCATTCAAGATCGAGTCGGTGACGTGGGCGTCGTGATCGATGAACACGCTTGGCGACACGATTGACCGCTCGACATGAGCTCCTGAAATAACCGAGCCTTGGCAGAGCAGGCTTCCGTCGACGAACGATGGTTCGCCCCCGCCACCTCGAGATACCTTGGCCGGCGGCAACGCCTTTCGGTAGGTATACACCGGCCAATGCTCGTTGTACAGGTTGAACACAGGTACTGGTGCGATGAGATCCATGTTGGCCTCATAGAACGCATCGAGCGTTCCAACATCTCGCCAATATCCTCGCTCGCGTTCGTCTTGCCCTGGAACAACATTCGTACTGAAGTCATAGACGTGCGCTTGACCCTGTGCGGTGAGCGCAGGAATGACGTCGCCTCCCATGTCGATGAGAGGCGATTCTTCATTCGGCGTCACGATGTCAATCAGTGTCTGCGTATTGAAGACGTAGTTCCCCATGCTGGCAAGGCATCGGCTGTCGTCGCCCGGCATCGACGGAGGGTTCTCCGACTTCTCATGGAAGGCCTTGATACGACCGGTCTCGTCGGCCTCGATAACACCAAATTGACTCGCCTCGTTGCGGTCGACCGGGATCGCTGCGACGGTGACACCTGCGCCAGACGCGATGTGTTGGTCGACCATCTGACGGGGATCCATTCGATAGATGTGATCGGCACCAAAGACCGCCACGTAATCGGGTCGTTCGTCGTAAATGAGGTTGAGGTTTTGATAAATAGCGTCGGCGGATCCTTGGAACCACTGCGGGCCGCGGCGCATTTGTGCTGGCACCGGCGTCACATAGTTGTCGAGCAACGTCGAGAACCGCCAGGTCTGCGAAATATGGCGGTCAAGGCTATGGCTCTTGTACTGCGTGAGTACAACAATTTTGAGATAGCGGGCATTTGCGAAGTTCGACAGCGCGAAGTCGATGATGCGGTACGTCCCACCAAATGGCACCGCAGGCTTCGCACGATCGTTGGTGAGCGGGAGGAGGCGTTTGCCCTCGCC
>JALRDI010000299.1 GCA_023257035.1 Ilumatobacteraceae bacterium
TGTCCCGGGAAACCACAGGCTGTGGATAACACTGTTGAAATTTCATAAATGAAACTGCGCGCCTCAACTTGAGGTTGAATCAGAAATTGTTTCCCGGGAAACAATTCCGCACGCAATGGGTTGCGTAATCGGGTAATACGAGGCAAAGTGTCGTCGATGAGCGATATCTCACCGTCGTCAACACCTTCGCAGACTCCAGCACGCAACCTGCCTCGAGTGATTGCAGTTGCGAACCAGAAAGGCGGCGTCGGTAAGACCACGACCTCGATAAACACGGCGGCCGCACTCGCTCAAATGGGGCTTCGGGTGCTCCTCATCGACATTGATCCACAGGCGAATGCAACAAGCGGCCTAGGTATTGATGTTCGGTCTCTCGACAGCTCAGTTCTTGACGTCTTAATTGATGATGCTCCGCTGGCTGAATGCCTCTGCGCCACCGAAATTGACGGGTTGCAAGTGGCTCCATCGAATCTTCGTCTCGCAGACGCAGAAATGACGATGTATTCGATGTTGGCACGCGAAACGCGACTGAAGAACGCAGTTGACGCAGTTGTTGACCAATTCGACTACGTCATCATTGACTGCCCACCGTCATTGGGATTGCTGACACTCAACGCGCTGTGTGCTGCTCGAGAAGTATTAATTCCGATTCAATGCGAGTATTTCGCGCTCGAAGGCGTCGGACAATTGCTCGAAAACGTGCTTCGTATTCGCCGAAGTGGCCTGAACCCCACCCTTGAAGTGTCGTCAATCGTTTGCGTGATGTATGACGCACGGACAAATCTCGGTGAAGAAGTGGTCGATGAAATCCGCCAACACTTTGGATCAACTGTTCTCAAGACAGTGGTCCCACGCAACATCAAACTTTCTGAGTCGCCGAAATACGGGATGCCCATCATCACATACGATCCAATGTCCCGTGGCGCAATTGCGTATACCGACGTTGCACGGGAGGTGCACAATGGCTCGTAACCAACGACAGGGTAGAGGTCTAAGTTCACTCATCCCGGGCGGGATGGATGAAGTATTCGGGCGGAGTGATGACGCTCCTGCTCTCCGCGATATTCCACTTCAGTCCATCAGGCCGAATCCGCACCAGCCCAGGCGTTTGTTTGACGAAGACGGCCTTCAGGAACTAGCAGCTTCCATCGCCCAGATCGGCGTGCTGCAACCCATTCTTGTTCGCCCTGCAGATAACGGGTATGAACTCATTGCGGGTGAGCGGCGTTGGCGTGCAGCAGGAATTGCTGCCCTTGAGGTGATTCCGGCGATTGTTCGAACCACCGATGACATGTCATCGATGGAACAAGCGCTTGTCGAGAATCTCCATCGCGCAGACCTCACACCACTCGAAGAAGCGGCCGCCTACCACCAACTCATTGAAGATTTTGACTTCACTCACGAGCAGGTTGCAGAACGAGTGGGAAAGAGCAGATCAGCAATCTCCAACGCGTTGCGGCTGATGGCATTGCCCACTGAGATTCAGCAATATCTCGGCGATGGCCGTCTCACTGCCCGACATGCGAGGTCGTTGCTATCTATCGACGATGCCGAAACACAACTTCGGTATGCGCATGAAGCGGTGAGCAATGAGTTGACGGTGCGGGAGCTGGAAACACTCATTTCAGGTCAGAGTTCGCAACAGCCAGTGACGCAGCCACCGCAACCCGCAGATGGGGCCGGGCTTGTAGAAGGAACGCGGCTACGCGAGGCGGGTGTTATCGAGGTTGAAGAAGCACTTGCGCGCTGGCTCGACACCCGTGTTCGCGTGTCACTCGGAGCGTCGAAGGGGCG
>JALRDI010000302.1 GCA_023257035.1 Ilumatobacteraceae bacterium
ATAAAAGCCAGGGCTCAGAGTTCGACCATGTCGTTGTTGTGCTTCCACCGGAACAATCTCGTCTTGCGACGCGAGAGTTGCTCTATACGGCAGTCACCAGGGCTCGGCGGAGAGTCACGCTTGTGGGGTCGCCAGCAGCAGTCCTCGCTGCGCTAAAGAGCTCAGAGCGCCGAGTTAGCGGCTTGCGAGGTCGTTTGCGTGGTCAGCAAGAACTCGAGTAACTCGCCTAAGACATCAACTTGCCGAATGCACTAATTCGAGGGCGGTTTTGGTGCACGGGGGAGGCCGAGCAGTCGTTCGCCAACAAGATCACGTTGCACCTCGCTTGACCCTCCGGCAATCCGCATTCCCGGGGCATATAAGAACGGTTCGGTGTCATCGTTGTTCACCATTGCTCCTGCGCCGTTCTGGCTCAGAAGTGTCCTGCTGAGTTGGGTCTCGAACTCGGTCATTGCAAGTTTTGAAAGAGGGCCGAGCCGTGGATTAGTGCCTGAGCGATCTAATAACCGCCGAAGTGCAAACCCGTGGTCAAGAAGTTCGTGTGAAGATTCATCACGCAGACGACTGAGGCGCCGATCGAGTCTGATCGATGCTGCACCTACTGCGGCACGTTCGTCGGCGAGCACACTTGTTGCAACTTGCCAACCTGAGTGAAGTTCGCCAAGGAGCCCATCGGGCTCAACTCTGGCACCATCGAGAAACACTTCGCAGAATTCGTCGTCACCGGTCATCTGCTTGATGGGACGGATATCGATTTCGTCCTGCGCCATGTCGATCAGCATGAATGAAATTCCACGCGCCCCACGAGTGCTCGGGTCAGTTCGGGCGAGCAAGATTCCCCACTGAGAAACTTGGGCAGTACTTGTCCAGATTTTCTGGCCGCTAATTCGCCAGCCATCACCATCGGGTTCTGCGATGGTACGCAGGCTCGAAAGGTCTGAGCCCGACTCAGGCTCAGAGAACAGTTGGCACCAGATTCTCGATCCGTTGATGATGTGAGGAAGGTGTTCGTTGACCTGATCTCGGGTGCCATATGCCCGCAACGCTCCTGCGGTAAGCACGAAACCTTGAAAGTTTGCGTAGGGCGCAATTCCTGACCGTGCGCATTCTTCGTACCAGACGACTGAGTGCGCCTCAGAGAGACCCCGGCCGTGGTGTTCGGTGCTCCAATCGATTCCCGCAAAGTTGGCCTGAGCGATTGCCTGTTGCCAGCGCTTCGCCGCTGCGATGAGTGAAGGAGGAAGAATCGTCCCGTATTCCGGGCACGCGATGCCTTGAGCCTGAGCATCTGTCAAGAACTTCTGAACCTCAGATCTGAAATCGTCGATGCTCAAGTCGCTGGTAGGCACAAGATGACCGTAGCGTTCGACCCATGACAAGCCCCATTCCAACGACCCCTCCCGACCGCGACCCAAGTCGCACAATCGAGTTCTTTTGGGATCCGGTCTGCCCATTCGCGTGGTTGGCCTCGCGTTGGATTGAAGAGGTCCGTGCCGAGACCGGTCTGACAGTTGATTGGCGTTTCATTTCGTTGCGTCTCATTAACAAAGACAAGGACTACGACACGCATTTCCCACCGGGATACGAGTTTGGTCATACGGCCGGGCTCCGCATGCTTCGCGTTGCCGCACGCATCCGTCACGAACTAGGGCGAGATGCGTTGGGTCCAGTCGTCACGGCCTACGGCGAGTCGTACTTTGATAAGCCGAAGGGATCGGGCATGCGAGATCGGTTGTCGACGCCGGATCATCTCGTTGAGGTGCTCACCGCTGCAGGGATCGATACCGAGTATGCGAGCGCGGCCGATGACACTTCTTGGGACGCAATGATCGATGCTGAAGGTGAGATGGCGCTGTCCCGGACGGGCCGAGATGTCGGTACCCCCATCATCTCCTTCGGCGATGATGGGCTGTCATTCTTCGGTCCGGTGATCTCGCGAATTCCTCGCGGTGCGGATGCAGTGAAGTTGTGGGAGTCAGTGACGACACTTGCTGCGTTCCCTGGGTTTGCAGAGATGAAGCGTTCTCTTCGAGAGACACCGCAACTCAACATTCTTGGTGGAATTGTTGAGAATCCAGCCGAAGAGGACTGGGAAGCCGGCCATCGGCGCATGAATGACTAAGCGCAGCTGAATCGGCGGCGGCTTGGCAATACGGTCCACCCTGATCAAACTGACTACCCTGTAAGGGTGCTTCTCCGAAGGGTCATCGTTGTCATTGCGAGTATCACAATGTCAATTGGCATCGTGGCATTCGTGCTCGGTCGTGTTGTTCTGGGTATCGCTGGTTCAGCAGAGGCTGTGACCGCAATCGTTGATGAAGTGACTGACCTCCCCGAAGTCCGCACTGAGCTTGTGGACGAGATCGCCAACCAATTTTCGTCCGATCCAACGATCAGCCAGTATGCGACTGACGAAACTGTTCGCACCGCGGTCGAAACCGTTCTCTCGAGTAGCGAGTTTGAGGAATTCTCTTCCGAGGTCAGTGTTGCCGCTTATGACGTGTTCTTTGAGGGTGCCGCTTCTGCAGAGATTGATGTCAATGCGCTCGCCTCTGTGGCACTCGACCAACTTGCGGCGGCAACTCAATCTGGCGAGCTCGCGCAGATGGCTGAAGAATTCGGGATTGATGTCGATGAGGGTGCACTCGCATCTGCAACTGATGAAGTTGTGAAGGCGGTTGAAGAGGGTGTTCTTGCCGAGGGCATCGAACCGATTGTGCTCGAGCGCACCGAAAGCGACGTCGATCTCTCAGGTGTCGTCGACTCGGTCCGCATGTGGTCAAACATCGGTCTCGCGCTTGCTGTGGTCTCAGCGGGTCTCATGCTGGTGCTGTCACCGGCGGCATTTATCCGTCGACTGCTGCCAGTCGGCGTTGCGCTCGTTCTCGCGGGTGTCGTGCTGTTCGGTGTCAGCCGAATGTCGGGTGCGCTCCCCATTGACGGTGTTGCGAGGGCTGAAATGGTGCGAGCAATTGCTGACAGTCTGGTGGGCCGAGTTTCAGGGCCGGCCTACACGATGCTGATCGCAGGGGCAATCGTCAGCGGAGTAAGTATGAGTGCTCGATTTGTGAGCCGTGGCCGTTAAGACCCTGCAGCAACGATCACATCAAATTCTGCTTCGGTGAGTGGCATCACTGAGAGTCGATTTCCTCGGGCGAGTAGGCGGCAGTCTGCGAGCTCTGGCATTGCACGTAAGTCGTCTAGCGCGATGAATTTCAGTCGCTTCTTTGGTCCGAGTGTGACCCAATCCCATCGGGGATCATCTGGGGAGCTTTTCGGGTCGAAGTACTTTGACGACGGATCGAATTGAGTCGGGTCGGGTTCAGCTTCTTTCACAATTTTGGCCACACCAGCGACACCCGGTGGGGTGGCGTTTGAGTGATAGAAGATGACGAGATCGCCCTTCTTCATCTCGCGCATGAAATTGCGAGCCTGATAGTTGCGAACTCCATCCCATCCCTCGCGTTTAACATTCACCAGGTCGTCGTAAGAGAACACGTCGGGTTCGGATTTCATTAACCAATGCGCCATACGACTGACGCTAGTTCTCAGCGGTTACCGTCGTCGCCGTCATGTCAATCAAACTTGAGCAAGTTCGTATCCCGGAGGAATTGCCGATTGCGCAATACGCCGATGAACTCGTTGACGCGATTCGCGAACATCAGGTCGTTGTCGTAGCTGGGGAGACAGGGTCTGGAAAGAGCACGCAGCTCCCAAAACTGTGTTTGAAGGCAGGCCGAGGAACCTCGGGCCTTATTGGCCACACTCAGCCTCGTCGAGTAGCGGCACGCTCAGTTGCCGACCGTATTGCTTCTGAACTTGGTGTCACTCTCGGTTCAGAGGTCGGGTTTTCTGTTCGTTTCACCGATCAAGTCAACGCTGAAACTCAAATTCGTGTGATGACTGACGGAATTCTTCTCGCAGAGTTATCGCGCGACCCAGAACTCAGCCGATACGACACCATCATCGTTGACGAAGCCCATGAGCGAAGTCTGAATATCGACTTCATTCTTGGCTACCTCCGGCAACTCCTCGAGAGGCGACCTGATCTACATCTCATCGTCACATCGGCGACGATTGATACCGAGCGGTTTGCGGAGCACTTTGCGCTACACGATGGCGAACCTGCTCCGGTGTTTGGTGTTGAAGGCCGGACCTATCCGGTGGAAATCAGATACCGACCGGTTGCTGATGATGCCGATCAGGTAGAGGCGATTATCGATGGTGTTAACGAACTCACTCGGGCCACCGATGGCGACATCCTTGTCTTCCTTTCGGGCGAGCGGGAGATTCATGACACGGCGGATGCGCTACGTGAACTTGGGCTGCCGCGAACAGAAATCCTGCCGTTGTATGCACGCTTGTCAGCGGCCGAGCAACAGCGAGTTTTCGCCTCCCACCCAGGCCGCCGAATCGTGCTTGCAACGAATGTTGCTGAAACATCAATCACGGTTCCTGGGGTTCGGGCGGTAATCGATACCGGCACGGCTCGCATCAGTCGCTACTCGCGTCGTTTGAAAGTTCAGCGTTTGCCGATTGAGGAGATTTCCCAAGCATCTGCTGCTCAGCGAGCCGGTCGTTGTGGTCGTGTTGCTCCAGGCATCTGCATTCGCCTATGGGATGAGGTGGACCACGAGTCGAGACCAGAGTTCACTGAACCAGAGATTTTGCGTACCAACCTCGCGTCGGTCATTTTGCAGATGACCGACCTACGTCTCGGCGAAGTCTCAGATTTCCCGTTTATCGAACCGCCCGAAACCTCAATGGTTCGTGATGGTTATCGACTTCTCGATGAGTTGGGTGCGCTGACTGAAGATGATCGAGGCGCGTATCGATTGACGGGCATTGGTCGAAAACTTGCCAGGCTTCCAATTGATCCTCGTATTGCCCGCATGATTCTCGCGGCCGATCGCCATGGTTGTGTGCGGGAGGTGCTCGTTATCGCATCGGCGCTGTCGATACAAGACGTTCGTGAACGACCGCGGGAACACCAAGACCGGGCCGATGAATTGCATCGTCGCTTCATGGTGCCCGGCTCAGACTTGCTCAGCATTGTTTCGCTCTGGGACTACCTCAGAGACCAGCAACGCGAACTCTCAGGGAATGCCTTCCGGCGGATGTGTCGTGACGAATATTTGAATTGGCTGCGGGTGAGAGAGTGGCGAGATCTGTATAGCCAACTTCGACAGGTTGCTGGTCAGATCGGCATCCGGCCAGGCACTGATGCCGGCCATCCCGATCGAGTGCACCAGGCCGTGCTGTCGGGTCTGCTGTCGAATATCGGTCGGAGAGATGATCGTCGGGCACAACGTGATCGGCGAGCACGGGTCGAGTATCAAGGGGCTCGCGGCGCCCGGTTCGAAATCGTGCCCGGGTCTGCGCTTGGCCGTGCCGGAAGCGAATGGGTTGTCGCAGCAGAAGTTGTTGAAACCGATCGTCTGCGTGCCCGAAGAGTGTCGGCAATTCAGCCTGAGTGGATTGAACCCATCGCGGGTGATCTGGTCACGCGCTCATACGGCGACCCAGAGTGGGATCCCAAATCTGGCCGCGCAGTCATTCCAGAGCGGGTATCGCTCTATGGATTAGCGATTGTGGAGGGGCGCCGAGTTGCACTGTCAACCGTCGACAAGGCCGCGGCGCGTCAGATGTTTATCGAGAACGCGCTCATTGGTAGCGACGTCGATCAGCGGTGGCGTCGTCGTCAACGATTCATTGCCCGGAACAGTGATCGGCTCAGGGAATGGGAAGAGATCGGTGAGCGAAGTAGGCGTGGGTCTCCCGGAGGCGTGGCAGACCTCCGCCGCCTGTACGACGAGCACATTCCGGCAGGAGTGACCTCGACCCGTCATTTTGACCGGTGGTGGCGTGATGAGCGGTCAGCGCACCCACATTTGTTAGATCTCCCAGAATTAGAGACAGCGGCCCTGCTTGACGCGGGTTCGCCAGAGGTCTGGGTTGATACCGATGGCGCCGAGTACATGCTCACCTATCGCCATGATTCGGAGAGTCCGTTTGATGGTGTGACGCTTCATCTGCCCCTCGTATCGGTGAATCAGTTCAGCGGAGCCAATCTCGACTGGCATGTTCCCAGTCGCCGAGCCGATCTCGCCGAGTCGTTGTTTCGTTCGCTTCCCAAAGACATCCGCCGTCAACTGATTCCGGCTGCTGAAACGCTTGCAGGTGCGATGAATCTCATTGGTGAACCTGACGGTCGTTCATTTGCAGATGCATTGGCTGAAGCGCTGTCAGAGGTCTCTGGCATCCCGGTATCGGCTGAACAGTTCAACTTTGAACGACTGTCGCCTGATCTCATCATGCACATTGTTGTGAGCGACGCCGATGGAGAGGTCTATGCCTTTGGCGATGATCTTGCGATGATTCGCGACGTTGTGCGCCCACAGGCCCGGCAGATGCTCGCATCAACGGCGCCGCTTGACGAACGAAGTGGCATCGTGTCGTGGGACCTCGGAACTCTTCCCGAGGTTCTTGAATGGGGCGACAGTAACGAGACGCTTCGGGCGTATCCGACGCTTCTTGATCGTGGTGACAGTGTGTCGCTGCGATTGGTGACTGATCAGGCACTCGCCGACCGGTTGCTGCACGACGGGGTTCGCAGGTTGTTGCTGCTCGCGGCCAGCCCGGCGCGTGGCTCCGTTCGAAAGATGATCGATAATGATCGCCAACTCGGGCTTTCGATGGTTGGGCTTGGTGTCGAAGTTCTGCTCGATGATGCAATCACTGCAATTGCGGACCGCATCATTTGCGAGCGTGGTGTGAGTCGGACATTGGAAGAGTTTGAGGTGCTGTGTCAGGCGATGCGTCAAGAGTCGCCGCTCGAGTTTGTTGATCTTGTTCAGGCAGGACTGGCCATCATTGATGTCGCAAGAGGTGTGCTTGGCACGCTCGAGCGTCTGCGTGCTCCGGGAGCGGCTCGAATTCGATCTGATGCGCATGATCACCTTGATCGACTTGTCGGTCCTGGGATGCTTGCGCGGGTTGGAACGACCCGTGTGAGCGACCTTGAACGCTGGGTGAGGGGTATCCGTTACCGACTTGACCATCTTGCGGGGCGCGTTGACCGTGATCTTGCCGGGATGAATGAGGTACTGCCGGTTGAGCATCGATTGGCGCAACGACTGGCCGAGTATCCAAATGGGGCAGAACCGGACAGTTTGCGAGAGTTTGCCTTCAGTGTCGAAGAATTACGGATTGCGGTGTTCGCTCAAGAATTAGGCGTTGCGCAACAGGTGAGTTCGGTTCGCCTTCTACGCGAACTTGGCTGAGATGCAACGATGGTGAGATGAACCTCACCACGATGTCCTACAGCGTTTCTGATGGTGTTGCCCATCTCCGTCTCACGCGCCCTGAGGGTGCCAATGCGATGAATCTCGACTTTTCGAAAGATATTCGCGAGGTGATGATTGCGATCGAGCACGACCCCTCGGTGAAGTCGGTGTCGGTCACTGCGGACGGCAAAGTGTTTTGCGCTGGAGGTGACCTGAAGGAGTTCGATTCGTTCGGCGACGCACTTCCTGCTGCGGCGTCTGGCCTTCTCGTCGATTACCACGCAGCGACCTATCGAATGAACCGTGTACCGAAGCCGTTCGTGGCTGGCGTTCGTGGAGCGGCAGGTGGTGCGGGTCTGTCATTCATGTGCGCATTCGATCTCGTCGTGGCTGGCGAATCAGCAAAGTTCACAATGGGGTACACAAAAGCGGGTATGACCCCTGACGGAACCTCAACCTACTTTCTTGCACGCCACATCGGATTGCGCCGGGCCATGGAACTGACGCTGACCAATCGGGTGCTGAGCGCTCAAGAAGCCCTTGATTGGGGACTTGTCAACATGGTGGTACCTGATGACGATGTTGATGCGACCGCCTCATCAATCGCAGCGAGTCTCGCAGCAGGAGCCTCACGCTCGATCGGTGTCGCAAAGCGCCTGATCTACCAGGGCTACGAATCATCACTTGAAGAAGCTGGCGAGCGTGAAGCCCAAGAGATCGTGAAGGCAATGGCCACAGTTGATGGCCGTGAAGGCATCAATGCGTTCGCGTCTCGTCGCGAACCTCAATATCGAGGGGAATAATTTCTCTACGAGAGTCGGCTGACGGTTTCGGAGAATTCTGCGACAGTCGACGAAATGATTTCGCCCACCGAGCGAATCTGATCGATTCTCCCGGCAACTTGACCGGTAAGAGCGAGAGCGGCTTCCATGTCGCCGCCAAAGTAAAGATCTTGCGCGTTGCCGAAATCATCAAAAACATTGTGGTCTGCGCCAACAAGGCTCTCTGAGCGACCTGTTCGTAACGCCCGCAAGGCAGGGGAGAACTGCTCATTGAGAAAAACTGTGTCGGTTTCTGCGGCATTCACAATTGCTAGTTTCCAGTTCTCGTGAACCGGTGATTCTTTCGCTGCGACCATTTGGGTTCCCATTTGAACTCCATCGGCACCGAGCGCAAACGCGGCAGCCATCGTCATTCCGTCGCAGATTCCACCTGCAGCGATGATGGGCACGTCAACGCGTGATCTGATGAGCGGCAGCAGCACCATGGTCGAGACAGGTGTTGGGCTTTTGAATCCTCCACCTTCGCCTCCTTCAACGACCAGTCCATCGACGCCTGCATCGACAGCTTTCAGAGCGGCTTGCAGCGTGGGCACGACGTGATACACGGTGAGTCCTGCGTCTTTGAGCGTTGCGGTGTACTTCGTTGGTGAACCCGCCGACGTGGTCACAAATTTCACGCCTTGATCAATGACAAATTCAGCAATGCTCGGGTCGCGGACGAAGGCTTGAGCGATGTTCACCCCGAATGGCTTGTCTGTGAGGTCGCGCATCTTGCGGATCTCATCTTTCACGGCGTCGAGTTCGCCAGAAGAAGTCTCAATGATGCCGCAGGCTCCGGCTGATGAGACCGCGGAAGCGAGCTGACTTCGTGCAATCCATCCCATCGGTGCCTGAACAATTGGAATCTCGACTCCGAGATCACGTGAGACGCGGTTTCGTGTTGGGTCAAAGGCGTGATGCATATGGTCAGCCCTTTACAGAACCTGCGAGCAAGCCGCGCACGAAGTACCGCTGCATCGCGAAGAACACGACAAGTGGCACGAACGCCTGAACGAATGCTGCGGCGGGCAGCAGGTGTTCGTTCGTACCGAAGTCACCTGCGAGAGTTGCCACGAAGATCGTTGTTGGACGTGCATCCGGGTTGGTGCCAGCCATCGTGTTCGCAATGAGGAAGTCGTTCCAGGTCCAGAGGAACTGGAAGATGGCGAACGCTGCGAGTACTGGCACTGATAGTGGAAGAACAAGACGCCAGAAGATGGTGAAATGGTCTGCGCCGTCGATCCGCGCTGCCTCAAAGACATCTTTTGGAAGTGATGAGATGTAGTTGTGCAGCAAGAAAATTGCGAAGGGCAGTGCGAACCCGGTGTGAGTCAGCCAGATCGCTGTTGACGTATTTACGAGTCCGAGGTTGGGGATGATCGTGACTGTTTTGTCGATGAACGGCAGCGTGAGGTGCGCACCATTGACATAGGTCTGGAGTAATGGGATGAGTGCAACCTGCAGTGGAATTGCGAGGAGTGACACCGTTGCAATGAACAATGTCTTCCGGCCTTTGAAATCGATCCATGCAAATCCGTAAGCAGCAAAGGTCGCGATTGCGATTGGGATGATTGTTGCTGGAATTGCGATTGCCATTGAGTTGATGAGGGAGTTTCCAATGGTGCCAGCTGCCGAAGCGTTGAAGATGTAGTCGTAGTTATCGATGGTGAGATCGCCTGGTTTGATCGTCCACCAGCCGCTATTTCGCTGGGCATCACGGGAACGCCACGAGTTGAGGAACAGGCTGACACTTGGCACCGACCAGACGATGACGATCAGCCACAACACGCCGACCGGTATCGACCTCAGTAATCCATAGATGCGGTCGATGGGGCCACGGCGAGAGTTCATTGTGGTTGACATCTCAGCCCTCCCTCTGCATGCGGCGAATATTGATGAACATCACTGGTAGCACTGAGAAGAAGATGAGGCCGGCAAGAGCCGCGCCAACTCCAGTATTGAAGTTCGAGAAGGCCTCTCGGTACATATTGTTCGCAAGCACCTCGGTACCGAGCGTGCCGTTCGTCATCACCTTGACGATGTCGAAGACTTTCATCACGAGCACGATGAGTGTCGTGACGACAACGCCAATTGTGGTCGAAATTTGCGGAAGGGTGACTTTCCAAAAAATCTGACTGGTGGTTGCACCATCGACTCGTGCTGCTTCCAACAGTTCGGTAGGAACGGCCTTAATTGCAGCAGAGAGAATGACCATTGCAAATCCGGTCTGAATCCAAATAAGCACGACCATTAACCAGAAGTTGTTAAATGGTGGTTCCTGTACGAAGTAAATGGGTGCAGCGACTTGTTGGCCTGATCCGTTGAACCTGAATCCGCCGACTCCGTCGCCGGTGATGCCCCAGTAACGCCATGCGAACCACCCGAGGAGTCCTGCAGTAATCAGTGGGACGACCGATCGTGTGGGGTTTCCTGATGCCAGTGCTCGAACAGCGACGATGAGAAGGGCAAGAAGGATGGCGAGAACGACAACTCCAAAGATGAGAGTTGGTAACCCGGAGCCGGTACTGAGGCGCCCGAGGCCAACCCAAAGGGCGTTGATGACACCGGTCTGAGATTTTGACGAGTCACGAGCGATGTACATGAATCGCCACACGACAGATGCTCCAACGAGAGAGATTGCCATTGGCATAAAGATCACCGATTTTGCGACACGTTCAAGCCGCACTCCGTCGGCGAGCACCGCAATCGCAAGCCCGAGCGAAGTTGAGAGCAACGTGACAGCGAGAACCCACCAGAGGTTGTTGATCAGAGTTCCGCGAAGTGCGGTGAACACAGCGAAGGCGAGAAATACGACGCCGGCGATGAGCGGCCCGGATGAGGCACTGCCAAGTTCAACGAGATGCCCAGTCTGTTGACGAGCGCGAATGGCCAGAATGATGAATGCAACAAAGCAGATAAGGGCTGCCCAGAACAATCGACTTCCGAAAATCGCCTGCCATTCGGAAAGGTTGAGCGCTTTCGGGTCTTTGAAGATGGAGATGTAGTTATCGAGCCACACGAACGACTCGCTTTTCCGGTCAAGTAGCGACAGGTAGAGCGTTCTGACGGTGGGCACCACCAGAGCAGCAAAGATGAAGAGAAGAGCAGGTCCAAGAAAAATAACGCTGCGCGATCGCTGGTCTCGATTGTTTCGTTCGGTTTCATCCGGGATTGCGCCTAGAGCAGATCGGACACCGATTGCGGCTGCCGGGACACCTAACGCGATCGCGGACCACGCAACGGAGCCATTTCCAAGATCGGGGATCGCCCAGGCTCCAATGAGCCAGCCGGCGGTTGCTCCGAGGAGCGCCCCATCGCTCGGGCCCCGCTTCCTCAGCGTTTGAATTCCAACGCCGATTGCACCTCCGATAATCGTTGCGATCACAAGAGACGGAATCGAGAGGTTGGGTTGGGACGAATCGATAATGAGCGAGCCGGCGATTCCGCCGGTAACCCCGAGTCCGACACCGGCGATGAGAAGTCGGGTTCGAGGGGAAGTTACGAGAGCAAGAAGGGCACCGATCGTTCCTGTGACGAGTGATATGCAAAGAGGGAGCCATGCCCATGCGGCAATGCGCAAGAGCGCGCCGCCATCGCTTGTTGATCCCACCGTCAGGCGGTTACCGGACAGCAAGACTCCGCCAATGAAGCCAAGCAAGCCCCACGCAAGGAATCGGAAGCGCGTGAAGTTGTTGCGAAGTTGGTTGAAGAGGAGATTGGCGCCGATCCAGATGCCGCCGCTCACGAGCACAGCAAGTATGATGAAGAAGTACAAAATTTTGCTCTTCAACAAATGGGGAGAAGAAGACGTGCAGAATACGATGATGGGGTTCCTAGAATTAAGATACCTTCACCATCACCAAATACGTAATTTTAAAGGAGAACAATTATGGCTATTACAACTAATGCAATTTGCAATTCATTCAAAAAGCAATTGTTAGGTGGTGAGCATGATTTTGATAGTGGAGGAGATACATTTAAATTAGCAATGTACACTTCTGC
>JALRDI010000321.1 GCA_023257035.1 Ilumatobacteraceae bacterium
GTCGTCGGCGTACTCGAGGAGGTCGGACGCTTTATGTCCGAGGTCATTGCGCCGACCAACAAAGACGGCGACACCATCAAGGCGCAATGGCATGCCGATGCATCGGTCACCACACCAGATTCGTTCAAGCCCGCATACGCCCAATACGTTGCATCGGGTTTTGGCGCAATGCCATTTGAAGCTGAGTACGGCGGTGCCGGTTTCCCCTGGATGACTGCTCTTGCCGTGCAAGAGATGCTGAACAGCGCAAACATGGCCATGGCGCTGTGCCCATTACTCACCCAGGGTGCAATCGATGCCATCGAGGCGCACGGCTCGCAGGAACAAAAAGAGACATACCTTCCGAAGATGCTCACTGGCGAATGGGCCGGCACGATGAACCTGTCAGAACCGCAAGCCGGTAGTGACGTTGGTGCAGTGCGTACAAAGGCTGAGCCAAACGCCGACGGTTCATGGAAGATCACTGGAACAAAGATTTGGATCACCTTCGGAGAGCACGACATGACCGACCAGATCATTCACCTCGTGCTCGCCCGCACCCCCGGAGCGCCTCTCGGAACAAAGGGCATCTCAATGTTCCTCGTTCCGAAGTTCCTTCTGAACGCCGACGGTTCAATCGGCGAGAAGAATGACGTCAGTTGTGTCTCGATTGAGCACAAACTTGGCATTCACGGCTCGCCTACATGCGTGATGTCGTATGGCGAGAATGACGGCGCAATCGGCTGGCTCGTCGGCGAAGAAAACGAAGGCATGCGCAACATGTTCACGATGATGAACAACGCTCGTCTGTCCGTTGGGCTGCAGGGTCTCGCCATCACCGAACGTGCATATCAAGACGCCGTGCAGTATGCGAATGAGCGTCGCCAAGGTCGTGCCCTTGGTGCGCCGGCCGGCGAGCAGAGTCTCATCGTTGAGCATCCTGATGTTCGCCGACTGCTCATGACCCAGCGGGCATGGATCGACGCAATGCGCGCACTCACGTACACCAATGCTGCGTTCCTTGACATGGCGAAATCAGCTGCCGATGCCGAATCCGCTCGATCATGGCGTGAGAAAGCTGATCTTTACATTCCACTGTCGAAGTCGTTGTGCACCGATGTTGCCCAGGAGTGCACCTCGGCTGCCGTGCAAATTTTTGGTGGTATGGGTTATGTCGAAGAGACCGGGGTCGCCCAGCATTATCGCGACGCACGAATCCTTCCCATTTATGAGGGCACCAACGGAATTCAGGCCGCAGACCTTGTTGGCCGCAAACTCGGTATGCGTTCAGGCGGGGTCATCACCGACGAACTCAATCGCTTTGCCTCGGTGCTCGATAATGTTGCGAAGGTTGATGGCATGGCCACTGCGGCGGACAATCTGCGCTCAGCCATTGAGACAAGCCGAGAGGCAACTGCGCATCTCGTAGAGGTCGCGAGCACTGACCCGGCGAGCCTGCTCGCCTCGTCGACTCCGTATCTGCGCATGTTGGGCACAACTGTGTGCGCTGGCCTTCTCGCCGGAAGCGTGATTGGACTTGATCCGTCGAACGAGTTCGAAGCAACAAAGATCGCCTCAGCACGCTTCTTCTGCGAACAGTTACTTCCCGCCGCACAGGGGTGGGCGAGTGCTGTCAAGATGACCTCTGAGACGCTGTACGCAATCCCTGCAGATGCCTTTTAGCCCAGTAGAATCAACGTTTTCGTCGGTTTCTAACTGGTATCACTGAGAAATCTTTAGTCGATCCGACTCAGGATTTGTAGGTTTCTTGAAAACGGTTCGATAAGTTATCCACATGGCACTCGATCCAAAGAAATGGACGACGAAGACTCAAGAG
>JALRDI010000019.1 GCA_023257035.1 Ilumatobacteraceae bacterium
GTATGGGCAACGTGCTGCGTTGGCCGCACTGAGTCAACTCGGTGTCCCCTACAAACGGTTCACCGCAGAAGCCGGTGTGTCATTTGACTGTTCCGGACTCACCGGATTCGCGTGGGAGTTGACAGGAGCAGAACTACCCCGCTCGAGTCGGAACCAGTATCGAGCATCAACCCGAGTCGATCGAGAGGATGCCCTTGTCGGTGATCTCGCGTGGTACCCAGGTCATGTGATGTTGTACCTCGGTATCGGTGACCTGGTCGTGCACAGTCCGACAAGGGGACGGACCGTCGAATACGGAACACTTTCAGCCAATCGAGCCTCGTGGACCAGATTCGCGGACCCGATGCCAGCCGCAAACCCTCAAGGGTGAATTGGGCCCGAGCCGCCCCTCAGTTGGGAAGCGCTGCGACCTGTTCGGTTCGCAATAATCTCGGCACAAATTGAGATCGCAGTTTCTTCTGGTGTGCGTGCACCGAGGTCAAGTCCGATAGGTGACATCAGGCGATCGAGGTCTCCATCAGAACTCACACCTGCTTCAGCCAAACGTTCGAGGCGTCGTTCATGCGTGGTGCGACTTCCCATCACGCCGATGTAGCCCACTCGGGTGGAAAGTGCTCCCTGTACTGCTGGTACATCAAACTTGGGGTCGTGGGTGAGGATGCAAACCGCATCGCGTGGCCCAAGCGAGTCGCCTCGTTCTTCGAAGACAGGCGTCGGCCATGTAACGCGAACTTCGTCGGCCATCGGGAATCGTCGACCTGTCGCAAAGATTTCACGGGCATCACAGACGAGTACCCGGTATCCAAGAATTTTGGCGACGCGCGCCAATGCGGCGGTGAAATCGACTGCTCCGAAGATCCACATCTGTGGTGGCGGCGCCCAGCTTTCGACGAACACTCGAACTGTTGGAGTTCCCTCGAGGTCTTCAGGAGTTGTTTGGCCCTGGGGGCCGTAGGTGCGGATTCCAGAGCGACCGGCTTCGAGTTCAGCGAGACCGTCTCGAAAGACGACCCGATCGAGATCTGGGTCGCCGAGCGACCCCTCGGCTGCCTGGCCGGGGATGATGAGAAGGTGGTTGCCGACACCTTCGCCCTCAATGACAGTTGCGAGGGCGACAGGGTCGCCCGATCGCACCCGACCCGCAAGTTGGTCTGACAACGTCACCAGTTGAACTCCTCGATGAACAATCGAATGGTGCCACCGCAGGTAAGGCCAACCGCGAATGCCTCATCATCGCTGTAACCAAAGGTGACCATGCCTGGCTCTCGCTCGCCGTGTAGTAACGACAGCGCCTCGGTGACGACCGCCCCTTCGACACACCCGCCGCTTACGCTTCCAACGACTTCACCATCGAGGCTCACTGCCATTGCGGCTCCAGGGCCTCGCGGTCCGGACCCTTCAACATCGACGACGCGAGCGAGCGCAACACGGGTGCCAGATGCACGCCACCGATCAAGATCGTCAAGCAGTTCTTTCACAACGTCGCTCCCTTCTCGCCCGCCGGGGCTCTTACAGTGTGGCTGATTCTTCGGTCTTGTGCATCACCGATGATTGCTGCGAGTTCTTCTAGGGCATGCAAACTGTGCCCTTCGACAAATTCATCAACGTGGGGCAGAGCAGCCGCCATTCCGCGGGCAAGTGGGGCATAGCCAGGAGTCACCTTCAGCGGATTTACCCACACGAGTCGATGGGTGAAACGCTTGAGCCGTTGCATCTGTTCGCTGAGCGCGTCCGGGTCGCCTCGGTCCCAGCCATCAGAGAGAATGACAACGATCGCCCCGCGAGCCATCCCGCGTTGTCCCCAGTCACGGTTAAAGCGACGTACACCCTCGCCGAGTCGGGTTCCGCCGCTCCAGTCAGTGACTGCGACCGCAGCACGAGCAATTGCCTCGTCAACGTCGCGACGAGCCAGTTCACGGGTGATTCGGGTGAGTCGTGTCCCCAATGCAAAAACCTCAACACGTTGACGCCCAGCAACTGCGGCATGGGCAAACCTGATGAGTGCACGTGCGTATGGTTCCATTGAGCCACTCACATCAAGTAGCAGTACGAGGCGACGTGGTCGTGATGATCGTCGACGGAAGTGTTGCCGTATTGGTTCACCGTCGGCGGCGAGTGCTGAGCGCACGGTACGGCGCAGATCAAGTCGGGTGCCCGACTTGTTTGATGCTGTCAT
>JALRDI010000144.1 GCA_023257035.1 Ilumatobacteraceae bacterium
AATGCTCCGCCACGGTTGTCAGGAACCGCGATCGCAGCAAGGTTCTGCAAGATGACGACAATGAAGCCGACAAGCGAACCGACAATCGTCCACGCAACTGCGAACAACACCGCGCCGGTGATGAATCCGAGTGGCATTGCGAAAGCCAGCGACGTGAGGCAGGCGAAAAACGCTGCTCGACGAGGCCCCCAACCGTCAAGTAACTGACCCCAGATTGGGCCGGTGATTGCGCCACCAATTCCGCCAAACAGCAGGATGAACCCTGTTGCTGTTGACGAAATGAAGAGTTCATCTCGAAGGTAGAGGCCGACAATCATTGGCAGTCCGGCCGGGCCAGCAGCCGCAGTGAGAGCAGCAACCCAGAGCAAAATCATTCGGGGTTTGAGAAGTGGTTTTATCGGCGGAGCCGAAGCTGCTGGGCGAGGTTCACCTTCTGGCGGCTGAGTGGCGAGAACAAGGCCGACTACCGCAATGACAGCGAAGGCAATGCGCCAGTTGAACGCGGCAGCAACTCCGCCAGCAAAGGGTGCAGCTGCTCCCCCAATTGCTTGGAAACTTGTGTACACACCGACTGCTCGACCAAGCCGAGAGGGCGCAATGACTTCACTCAGACCTGCAATGAGCAGCGGCGTAATGAATGCATTCGCAGCACCTTGTAAGAGACGACCAATCACGAAAACCGTGAGCGTTGGCGCAACCACGCACAGCACCGACGACAGCGCATACATGATGAATGTCGCTCGAATGACACGACGACGCCCGAAACGCTCGCCGATCGTTCCCGATACGGTGAGTAGCAGCGCGAACGGAATCATGTAACCGCTGAACGCCCAGTTCACCGCCTGGGTTGATGCGTTAAAGCTTTCGCGCAGTTCGGGGTAGATCGAGATGACCATCATCGTTCCGAACGGCCCGAGGAAACCTCCGAGATACAGCGGCAAGGTGGCCAGCGTGAGTACCCGGTTTGCAGCACCTGACTCGGTCGTCGGTGAGGAGGATGTGTTCTCGCTCAGAACCTGATCGTGGCAGATACCGGCCGATTTCTTGGTGTCGAACGAACTGGCACTGCGATCGACTGTGACAGCGCACACGAGATCGGTCAGACTCATGTGCATGGCACGACCACAAGAAGACATGGGACGAGTTGGACTTTGGTACGGAGGTATCGATGCTCTGCCATCACCTCAGGCTCGAGAAGCAATTCAAGAAGCAGAAGCCCTCGGATATGGGGCACTGTGGCTCGCCGAAGCAGTCGGGCGCGACCCGTTCGCACATGCCGGAATTCTGCTGAGCGCCACCGAACGAATTGTGGTCGCAACCGGAATTGCGAACGTCTACGCCCGTGACGCAATGACAATGGTCGCTGGGCAACGCACGCTCGCTGAAGCATTCCCTGGCCGGTTCATGCTGGGTCTCGGTGTAAGCCACGCTCACCTCGTGGCCGGAGTGCGCAAACACGACTACTCAAAGCCGTATTCGTACATGGTCGACTATCTCGAGCGGATGGCGAATGCCCGCTTCATGGCAGCGCAACCGTCTGTCGAGCCTGGAGTTCTGCTCGCTGCTCTCGGCCCGAAAATGTTGGAACTTTCCGCAACGAAAGCCAATGGAGCCCACCCATATTTCACGACTCCAGAACACACTGCGATCTCACGCGAGACGATGGGTAACGACGCACTGCTCGCTCCTGAGCAGATGGTGGTGCTCTCCACCGACGCTGAGGAAGCTCGAGCAATTGCCCGCGCCGGAATGAAGATCTATCTCGGTCTGCCGAACTACTACAACAACCTCGCTCGCCTCGGCTTTGATGAAAGCGACTGGTCAGATGGGGGTAGCGATCGACTTGTCGATGCAATTGTTGCGTGGGGCACCGAGGAGCAGATTGCGGCTCGTGTTGCCGAGCATCATGCAGCTGGCGCTGACCATGTGTGTGTGCAGGTACTCACTGCGAATGCGGCGAGTGCCCCTACTGATGAATGGCGCCGACTGGCGCCTGCACTTCTCGGCTGACTCAGGCGGAAAATCAACTCGGCAGGTATCCGCTGACGTCTGCGAGAAGATGTGCTGTCCCGTACACGTACAAACACACCTTCCCATCCCCAGACAACGGCGTAATCACCGAATTCGCCACCGTGTCACCAAACCCAAAATTCAAACTGCTCGTCTTCGGCAACGCGCCACCACACGGAAACACCGACACAAACCCCCCGTATTGATTCACCTCACCATCAACGGCCGTCACATTCAACGCAACACCACCAACACCCTCAAACGGCACCACACCACCAGCCACCTGCAACTCCACCAACGACGCACCACCCCCAACAGCCAACGAACCCTGACGACCCAACCAACCACTAACACCAGAACGCGTATCCAACACACGAATCGGGCGGTGCCGAAGCGTTCAATCTCGGTGGTGATCTCGTCGCTGACCTTGACCGTGTGCTCGGCTGATGCCGGAGGAGGAACTGGGGCCGCGTCAACTGGGCCAGCGACAGGAATGACAAATCCTGCGACGAGCGCCGTGATAAAGGAAGTGAGTGACGCCCGATGCATCGTCATAGGTGATTTTTTCGGTGATGCCATTTACCGCGGCCGAGGTCTAGCCCATCTGGACGATGTCGGATGCGCCTTCAACAGTCCACGTCGTCGGAATGTGTACGACACCGTGGTCGCCGCTCACATATTGACGAACATCAAACCGAATCCGGCGTTCCCACCAGTCGTATGGATGCACTTCTGAATGGTCAGTCAGCCCCAAGGTAAGTTCGTAGGTTCCTTCGAGCAGCGGCACGGAGGGAAATGAAATTTCGGCGATCGCTGAACCATTAATCATCCCTATCGAAATGCCATTTCGACGACTTGATGACTGCCAGACATGCTGACCACCAAGCTGATCGATTCGGGCAACAAGTACGGAGTCTTGAATTGGTGCATGTGCCGTGATTTCAACACGAACATTCAGTGGTTCAAGCGTTCGTGGGTAGTCGACTACTTGACCATCTTCGTCAAGCAGGTTGACTGAGGTGATTTGAAGTTCACCGCTTCCCGATCGTGAGCCGAATTCTTCTGAGGAGCGCACGGCTTCGTGTGTATCACCTCGATACGCACTAATGACCTCTGGCGCAGGTCCAATCATTTTGATCTCGCCGTGGTCAAGCCATGCAACTGTCTCGCAAAGGTGCTCGACCGAGTCGAGGCCGTGCGAGACAAAGACAATCGTTCGACCGTCGCGCCGAAACTGGTCGATTTTCTCAGCACTTTTTCGCTGGAAGCTTTCGTCACCTACAGATAGCACCTCATCGATAAGTAGTACATCGGGTTCAACGTTTGCTGCAACAGCAAACCCAAGACGGACGAACATTCCACTCGAGTAATTTTTCACCGGCGAATCAATGAACTGTTCAAGGCCGGCAAACTCGACAATGTCGTCGAAGCGAGCAGCGATCTCACTGCGCTTGAGACCCAAGATTGCTCCGTTCAGGTAGACATTTTCTCGACCTGAAAGTTCGGGATGAAAGCCTGCGCCCAATTCAAGCAGAGCAGAAACTCGTCCCTTTGTTACGACCGACCCTTTATCGGGCACCAAGATTCCAGTGACGGTCTTTAGCAGGGTTGACTTGCCTGACCCGTTGTGGCCAATGACTCCAAACGTCGTCCCGGTTGGAACCTCAAACGACACATCTTTCAGCGCCCAGAATTCGTCGTAGCGAGCGCGTCGGCCTCTCAAAATCGCCGCTTTCAGGAATTGGTTTCGCTCGTGATAAAGCCGAAAATTCTTCCAGAGCGCCTCGGTAGCGACTGCGATATCCGTCATTAGTCACAGTCTGTCGCGAATTTGTCTGATTCCGTTGGCAACTCATCACAGAAATCTGTGATTACGATCCTTTCTCGATGCAATCAGTCCAACGAGTCCTCAACGCTCATGAATTGCTCTGGAGCCTTGCGCAACGTGAACTTCGGACGAAGTATCGTCGCAGTTTTCTTGGCTGGACATGGTCAATGCTGAACCCTCTGGCGACGCTCGCAATCTATGGATTCGTGTTCGGGGTGCTCTTTGGAGCGTCAGCTCCGGTTGGCGAGCGCTCTGGACTCACCGGATTTGCATGGTTCTTGCTGTGCGCAATTGTCCCTTGGAACTTCTTTGCCGTCGTCAACAACATTGGGCTTTCTGCCATCACCAATAATGCGGCTCTTGTTCGCCGTGTTGCGTTTCCTCGAGAGACACTCGTCTTCTCAAATGTCATCTTCGCCCTCGTGCAATTCGGTATCGAGTTGGTGGTTCTCTCAGTGGTTTTGTTGATTGTCGCAGGATCGCCAATATTGCCTTGGATACCCGTCGTTGCAGTTCTTGGAATTTTGCTTGCGGTGTTTGCTGCGGGAATTGCACTAGCGCTAAGCGCTCTTGCTGTGTACTTCAAAGATTTAACGTATCTTTGGGCGATCACCCTTCAGGTGTGGTTTTTCATCACTCCTGTGGTCTACCCGCCGTCGTTGGTCGAAAATCAAGTCCCAGAATGGGCGCAAAATATTCTTCGTATGAATCCGATGGTTCATTTTGTGGGAGCATTTCGCGACCTGCTCTACCACGCCCAGATGCCAAACATTCAAAGAATCGGAGCGATTCTTCTGAGCTCATTTGTCAGTCTTGTTCTTGGATGGTCGGTGTTTAATCGACTTTCTCCTCGGCTGCCAGAAGAGGTCTGACCGCAAACGCGCAACGTTCCAAAACCGTTGGATCTCGGCGGCTTGGGTTAAAGCCAGTTCCGGCTGAGCTATTTCGAGGGAGTAACGGCGAGCGCTTGCTGCAGAGACTGTTGTAAGAATGCCCGTGCCGCAAAAAACATTGCGATTCCCGCAAACGCGAATCCTGCGATTACAACTTCGTTGCCGAGACCGGGCGGACTCCAAGCATCATCGGAAAAGATGTTCCAAGATCCGCTTCGCCCAGTTGAAAATCGTTTGAGATTGGTAACGAGTGACCAGACGTGAACGATCACCCATATTCCGATAGCGCAGTCCTTAAGTGGCGTCGATTGAAGCCGTCCCTCGAGTCGGCCCTCAATTGCAGTGCCAGCGATCATCATCAAACCGACCCACATCGGTAACAAATAACGACCCTGAAAGTACGGGTAGCGAATTGCTCCGAATGCCACGGGCACAATCACCATGAGAACTATCGCCAACACGATTGCCTGTCGTTGGTTCGGATTTCCTCGTCGGACCCCGGCTACGACCACGGCGCCACAGAGCAATGCCGCTAGAAGCAAGGTTCGCCAGTCAATTGGGGAGTCAAGCCAGCCAAATTGCCGATCCGCGGGTGGTGCGCTGGGCCGATGCACTGGCGGCGGGCCATGTTGCGCGCGCGCATTTGGCGCAGGCTGGTGATCTGGCG
>JALRDI010000190.1 GCA_023257035.1 Ilumatobacteraceae bacterium
GGCAACGAAATCTGCTTCGAAGAAGGCTCCTGCAAAGAAGGCGGCGGTTAAGAAGGCTCCTGCGAAGAAGGCTCCAGCTAAGAAGGCGGCGGCAACGAAATCCGCTTCGACGAAAGCGTCAGCAAGAAAAGCGGTGTCAAAGAAGGTTGCAACCTCCACCCGAACCCGCAAGGCTGATCCTTCATGATTCGTCTGGCCACGTGGAACGTCAACTCTCTCAAAGCTCGCCTTGAGCGGGTGACCGAATGGATTGAAGACGTCAAGCCTGACGTGCTGTGCCTCCAGGAAACCAAGATGGCTGATGACGCGTTCCCGGGACTTCACTTCGAGGCAATGGGCTACGAATCTGCGCACTACGGGCAGGGCCGATGGAATGGTGTTGCCATCATCTCCAAAGTTGGCCTCACCGATGTGGTGACGAACTTTGCCGGCGAGATCGAGCCTGATCCAGACGCTCGTATCATCACGGCCACCTGCGCTGACATCAGAGTGTCATCGGTATACGTTCCAAATGGTCGTGCAGTTGATGATCCTCACTACGAGTACAAATTGTCATGGCTCGACCGACTTCAGCAACACCTTGAAATCGATACCTCACCAGCGAATGATGTGATCGTGACAGGCGACTTCAACATCGCTCCCACAGATGCTGACGTGCACGACCCCAACAAACTCGCGATGTCGACACATGTGACAGATGCAGAGCGAGATCGGCTAACTGCACTTGAGCAATGGGGTCTGTCGGATCTATTCCGACATCACCATGACGGTGAACGGTTGTTCTCCTGGTGGGACTACCGGTCAGGAGATTTCCACATGGGTCGCGGGCTGCGAATCGACCTCATCATGGGGTCTCGCTCGATGGTGGAACGCAGCAATTTTGTGGTCGTCGACCGCAACGCTCGCAAGGGCCCGTCGCCCAGCGATCACGCCCCGGTTGTCGTTGACCTTGAGTGACGCGCTGCTCGCTCTTACGAGTGTTCTGCAAGGGTGGCATGAAGGTCAGGGAAGAGCCGGCCTGACGTAAGTTGGCCCCAACGAGTGAGTTCATCTAGTTGCTGGGCACTCGTTGGCGGTTGCTCTGCAATCTGTCGGAGTAAGCGATCACTGCAGAGTTCCTCCGGGAGGATTCCTGATCGCCGAGCAGTGTTCTCTCGCCACGTCCTCAGCCGTTCAAGTGAATCCTTTGCCATCGATGTCGAAGCATGACTCATCGCTTGAGATAACTCGGCTGAAGGACCCGAAGCACTTGGGGCAGAAAGATCAAGATCTGCAACGAATGGGCTGATCGAACGTCGGTAGCCGCCTCGCCGCTCAGCAAACGACATATTGCACTCTGTCGTTGCGCGAGTCAATGCCACGTAGAGCAACCGTGCTTCCTCAAGAGATTCCTCGCGAGTAGTTGCACTTCGGTGAGGAACTGAGCCGGTTTCGACGGCGGCGATCCATACCTGCTCCCATTCACGGCCTTTGGCGGCGTGAAAGGTCAATACCTCGACTCCACCGCGCTGCTGAATGCCAAATGGGTCTGTTGTCGACATCCATGAGGCGAACGTAGTGCCGTTGCCATCAGGCTGGTCCCGAAGGTGCTCGAGCGCGGCTGCCGCCACCTGTTGGGCGGAAACCGTCCCAGATGCAGTCTCCTCGCGAGGAATCTGTGGGGAGTCATCCCCATCAAGAACGTCATGCGCCCATGAACGCAATGCGGCAGGTGACGTGATTCGCCTTGCATGGTCGAGCGCTCTACGCCCTGATGAGTCCCCTCTGAATCCTCGAGCACGAACCTCGACACCTGCTTGCAGGAGCGCGTGTTCGATGCGGGCGCAGTGCTGATGGGTTCGGGCCAGCACGGCGACTTGACCATTGCGAATTGAGTGTTCGCCGGTGTGTGCAATTGCGTTGGCGATGCCGTTTGCTTCTTCGTTTTCGTCTGCATATGCCGTCAAGGTTGGAAGGGGGCCATCTGGCCGGCTCGACCGCAAATTTGTATCCAACTCAGCAACATCGAGAACGTGCACACCCGCATTCACGATCTGTGGCGTGCAGCGATGGTTGACGGGCAATCTGACGACCTCGACCCCAGGGAAACGGTCAGATACTTGAATGAGGAGGTCAGGGTCGCTTCCGTTGAATCCATAAATCGACTGCGCAGGGTCACCAACGATGAACAAATCCTCGGTCGTAGGTGTGCGGATGGCAGTCAGTAGGCGCTGCTGGATTGGCGTGAGGTCCTGCGCTTCATCGACGTGGAGATGTCGAAAACGCCATCGGATTGCATCGGCAAACGCTTGGTCTCGCTCGAGCTCTCGCGAGCAGCGAACAAGAAGGTCATCAAGATCGAGAACACCCCTCGAGGCCTTTTCTCGCTCGTACGCGGCCATGGCTTCACTAATGCGAGCAGCCTTTGAAGGTTGTTGGCCTCGCGAACGTGCGACGGTCGAGTACGTCTCGGCGGTGATGCCACGTGCGCTCGCCCACGAAAGTTCAGTAATGATGTCGTCGAGTTGTTCGTTCGGCTTATTCAGCGCAGCGGCAATGAGGCGTGGGCGGTCGTCGACGATCGTTGGGAATCGTCGCCCTTGATCGGTCCAGCGTTGTCGAAGAATCCCGAGCGCCACCGAGTGAAACGTTCCCGCCTCGATTCGTTGTCCGAGCCCAAGGTGGCGAAGACGGCGGCGCAACTCACCGGCGGCTTCTCTCGTGAAAGTCAGCGCAAGTGTGTGTCTCGGGTCGGCGGTTTCGGTTGCAATTCGGTACGCGATTCGCCTGGTGAGCACCCGTGTTTTTCCCGACCCTGCCCCGGCGATTACGGCAACGAGACGCGATTCAGTGGTGACCGCGCGACGCTGATCTGCATCCAAATCAGCGAGTAGGTCATGTGGGTCCACGCCATAACGGTACTGTCATCACCATGGCGTATCCGCAGAAACTTCTGAATCCGGGTGAAGAAACCATCGTTGACCTGCACCCGCATTGGTGGTTTTTCGCAAAGGAAGCGTTGTATGTCGTTCTGAGCTTTGTGCTGGTGACAATCGTCGCTGTGTTTACGGGCGAGGGAGCGATCGCGGGAGCGTTGAGATGGATTTCTATTGCTCTGGTGCTGCTCACCACTCTTCGACTTATTCTCCGTTGGCTGTCGTGGGTGACGACATATTTCGTTGTGACGACTGATCGAGTCATCTTTCGCAGCGGAATTATCTCGCGCCAGGGAATTGAAATTCCCCTGGGTCGTGTCAACAACGTGTTATTTAATCAGTCGCTCTTCGAGCGTGTCATTGGCGCTGGTGACCTCCTTATCGAATCTGGTGGCGAACGTGGCCAACAGACCTTTACTGATGTTCGAAATCCTGATCGAGTGCAGAATTCGATTCATGCTGCCATTGATGGCTTACGAGACCAATAGTCCCGACTTCGTCAACAACTAGGTCGGGTGGCACACTCGGCTGATGGCACGCGTCACCCTTCCGACCGGTATCGAGATCGAATACGAGGAGTTCGGAACACGAGCCGACCCAACGGTTCTTCTCGTCTCGGGATTCACGTCGCAGTTGCTGGGATGGGACGAAGGGTTTTGCCGAGAACTGGCCTCGCGCGGTCGCCACGTGATTCGTTTTGACAACCGTGATGTCGGGCTGTCGACCCATCTTGATGGGCAGTTGGTCAACATGAAGGCAGCTCGTGATGCGGCGTTCTTTGGTGGCGATCCAATCGATCCGCCGTACACCCTTTCGGATATGGCGGCAGATGGGCTCGGCCTTGTCGATGCGTTGGAATGTGAGATTGTTGATGTTGTCGGTATGTCAATGGGCGGAATGATTGTTCAGACGATGGCGATTGATCGGCCAGAGCGAATTCGTTCTGTGGTTTCGGTGATGAGTACGACTGGCGCCCGGGATGTCGGACAGCCAACCCCTGAGGCGCTTGAGCGCTTACTGACGGCCCCGCCATCGAACCGAGATGAGTACATCGAAGCCTCGGTTGGAGCAGAAATCTGGTCATCGAAGCGATATTTCGATCCGCAGCGGGCTCGTGAAAAAGCGGCTGCCAGCTATGACCGAATGTTTTACCCAGAAGGCCCAACTCGCCAATACGCAGCGATTATGGCCTCCGGTGATCGAACTGAAGCATTGCGTTCAGTCGAAGTGCCGATGCTCGTCATTCATGGAAATGACGACACGCTGATTCACCCATCGGGAGGGGAGGCCACAGCAGCGGTCGTTCCCGGCGCGAAACTGCTCATGCTGGACGACATGGGGCACGACATCCCCGAGCCACTTTGGCCGGAGATCGCAGGAGCAATCGTCGATTTTGGCGATTCCGTCTGAAACACATCATCAATCACACAAGGAGTAGCAACGATGTCAGGACCACTTAGCGGCTATCGAATTCTTGAAATTGCTGGAATTGGCCCGGGACCATTTGCAGCAATGATGCTGGCAGATATGGGTGCGGAGGTCATTCGCGTTGATCGTGCTCAAGCTGTGAAGCCAGGATCGACTGGGCCGGTTCGAGACGTGCTTCAGCGAAGCAGGAAGAACATAGCGCTCGATCTGAAAGACCCTGAAGGTGTCGCAATACTTCTCGACCTCGTCGAATCGGCTGACGCTCTCATCGAGGGGTTTCGCCCAGGAGTAATGGAACGCCTCGGAGTTGGACCTGATGTCTGCTTGGCGCGCAATCCAAAACTCGTCTTTGGTCGAATGACCGGATGGGGTCAAACCGGGCCGTATTCCCAGGCCGCTGGGCACGACATCAACTACATCGCACTTGGTGGAGCGCTTGCCCACATCAGCCGTGGTGGCTCGGGTCCGGTTCCTCCACTCAACCTCGTGGGCGACTTCGGCGGCGGAGGAATGTTCCTTGCCTATGGCGTCGTCTGTGCCCTGCTCGAAGCCCAGCGTTCGGGTCAAGGCCAGGTCATCGACACCGCAATGGTCGATGGGACGGCATCGCTCATGTCGATGTTCTGGGGAATGGCCTCAATGGGCGCATTCGACACTGAGAACCCCGGAACGAACTTGCTTGATACTGGCGCGCACTTTTACGACACGTACGAGTGCGCGGATGGAAAGTGGATCTCTCTCGGGTCGATTGAACCACAGTTCTACGCACTGTTACTCGAGCACACAGGCCTTACCGATGATCCTGACTTCCAACGCCAGATGGACAAGAGTAAATGGCCAGAGTTGAAGTCACGATTGACGGCCCTCTTCCTCACCAAGACTCGTGATGAGTGGTGCGCAATTATGGAGCACACCGACATTTGTTTTGCTCCTGTGTTAACGATGCCCGAAGCCGCTCAGCATCCGCACAACGTGTCACGAGGAACCTTCTGCGAGGTTGATGGTTTGACGCAAGCATCTCCTGCTCCTCGTTTCTCAAGAACTGCGCCTGATACCCCAACACCGGCAGCGCGTCCCGGCGAGAACACGAAAGAAGTGTTGCTCAGTTGGGGACTTGATGCTGAGCGTGTTGAGGCCGCCGTAGCTGGTGGCGCAGCCGCACAAGCCTGATGGCAACGGTTCGTCTGGTTCGACACGGTCAGGCTTCTGCGGGATGGGGTACTGACCCCGACCCTGATCTTGACGATCTTGGTCGCTCGCAGTCCGAGACGGTTGCGCAGGCCTTGCATGCACAGTTAGCCGGCACGCCAGTCGAGGTTTGGACATCGCCTCTTCTTCGATGCCGGAGCACTGCGCGGCCGTTTGCAGCTCTGCACGGCTTGGAGACCCGAGTCGTTGATGCTGTTCGTGAGATTCCTTCTCCAACCGACATCTCAACTGAGCAGCGAATCGGGTGGCTTCGTACGGCGATGGAAGGAACTTGGGGCGATCTCGGTGGTGAATTCGTCGCCTACCGGGATCACCTCGTTGACGTCATGAGCGCCGTAACGACCGACACCGGTGTGTTTTCCCATTTCATTGCGATCAATGCGGTCATCGGTGCATGTATTGGTGACGATCGACTTGTCATCAGAAGCCTCGCCAATACCTCGGTGACGACGATTGACGTCATTAACGGTGCACTCACCCTCGTTGAGGGAGGAGAAGAGGCAGAGACTCTCATTCGTTGAACGTGACGACATAGTGCGCCATGTCGATGGCACACTACAGAGGTGCAGTCAAGGTCAAGACGAGTCGGGGGAGCGGTCGCGGTCGCGATGCTCGTCACCGGGTGCGCGTATCTCACACCACAAAATGAGGATGCGACTGGGCTATTAGATTCTGGCTCTCAAGACAGCACACCTCAATCAGTCGTTGTTACCGAATCTCCGGCTTCCGAGGAGGCGTCTTCGGTAACCGAAACTGAAATCGCTGAGACAACCGTTGCCCCAACAACGTCAACGTCAACAACAACAACGATTCCCGCTCCGCTGGGTGTCGATGAACTCATTTTGAAATCCGACGGGATCGGAGATGCTGCGTTTGGGACAGAACCCGAATCAGTGATGAGTTACGTGTCATCAATTCTTGGCTCGCCAACTGAAGACACAGATTGGGTTTCACCTGAGCAGTTTTCATGTCCGGGAACTGCAATACGCCGCGTGCAATGGGGTGTGCTCGCATTGATGTTTGGCGACGAATCGGCAATTGCATCTGGTCGAGCGCATTTCATGTCGTACACATACGGAGTTGTCGACAAGTTTGGTGAAGAACCGAGGGGGTTGCGGACGAGCGATGGAGTGACCGTTACAGACTTCGTTAGTTCGT
>JALRDI010000284.1 GCA_023257035.1 Ilumatobacteraceae bacterium
CGAGCATCAGCGGTCTCCCACCGAGCCCGATGTGATTGCGGTTTAGGCAGTGAATCCGTCGAGGCGAGCCAGAACCTGCAACATGACTTCATCAGCACCGCCGCCAATTGATGACAAACGGTTATCTCGGAAGAATCGAGCGGTCCATGTCTCTTCGACGTAACCCATGCCGCCGTGATACTGCAAGCAAGTGTCCGCAACCTTCCTGATGAGGCGACCAGCGGTGAGCTTGGCGATTGTCGCCTCACGCGTCGTGTCGACGCCCTGCTGATACTTCGCAGCGATCGAGTAGTTGTAACTGCGGAGCAAATCGACCTCAGCCGACAGTTCTGCGAGGGTGTACTGCAGGTGCTGGTTCGCAAGCAACGGCTTCCCGAATGCATGGCGCTCCCGCAGGTACTGAGCGGTACGTTCCAGCGCGAGCTCACACGCTCCAACCGTTGAATAGGCCGCCCACATTCGTTCGACGACGAACTGTGCCATCTGCTGCTGGAACCCACGGCCGATTTCACCGATCGTGTTGCTCACTGGCACTCGACAATCATCAAACGACAGCAAGCCAGTGTCAGAAGCCCGCATTCCGAGCTTGTCAAGCTTCTTCGACACCGAGAAACCCTCGGTATCTGTCGGCACAATGATCTGACTCATTCCGCTGTACCCGCCGTCATCGGAGGTTCGTGCAAGTAGGCAAAGCCAGTCGGCCTGCAGCGAGTTGGTGATCCACATCTTCGAGCCATTGATCACCCATTGGTCGCCATCACGCACAGCACGGGTACGTAATCCCGCGACGTCCGACCCTGCATCAGGCTCACTCACCGCAATCGAGCAGACATTCGTTCCTTGCAGTGCGGGCTTCAGGTATTTCTCTTTCTGCTCTGCAGTGCCGAACTTGGCCAGCGAAGGCGTCGCCATGTCAACCTGAACACCGAGTGCCATCGGCAATGAACCATGGTCACAGCGTCCAAACTCCTCAGCCAAAATCACGGTGAAGAAATGGTCTGCTCCCTGGCCGCCAAACTCTTCTTCATACTCGAGGCCAAGGAACCCGAGTGATCCCATCTTTGAGAAGATGTCGCGCAGCGGCATCATCTCGGCTTCTTCCCATTCAGGAATTCGAGGATTCACCTCCTGCTCGACGAACGAGCGAACAACGGCACGGAACTCTTCATGTTCGGGAGTGAAGTTCATTCCGCTAACGCTACGCGCCCGGCTCGCTCAGATTGATATCGAGTCGCGTAGTTTGCAGGCATGACCATTCAACATCAGCAACGAGCAATCGACCTCGGAATTGTTATCCAAGACTCAGAACGTTCGCTTGCGTTCTACCGAGATCTATTGGGGATGAACCACGAAGGCGATATGCCGATGCCAATCGGTGGTGGCGGAACGATGCACCGACTCCGTTGCGGAGATTCGCTCATCAAGCTGGTGTGCTTTGACGCAACGCCCGAAGCTCGTCCAGGTAGTGGCGGAATCGAAGGTGGAACGGGCTATCGCTACTTCACGATTCACATGGAGAACATTCATGACGTCGTTGCAGCGTGTGAGGCTGCTGACGTCAAAGTGGTGACACCAGTGGTTGAACTACGCCCGGGCGTCACCATTGCCATTGTGCGAGACCCAGATGGGAACCTCGTCGAATTCCTTCAGATGGGCTGAGTATCAAGTGGTGTCGCCTACTGCCGGGTGACACCACACTCCCTTGACGCAATTGCGTCGAGTGACTGTGCCGAACGGCTGAGTTACACAGCGAGAAGGTCGCGTGCGCCGGTGTCGCTCGAAGGGTGACGAAGCTTCGACATCGCGCGGGCTTCGATTTGGCGAATGCGCTCACGTGTCAGATTGAAATGCTCTCCAACCTCTTCGAGGGTGCGAGGCTCACCACGATCAAGACCAAAACGGAGTTTCAAGATCTCGCTCTCGCGCTCATCGAGCGGAGCGAGCAGACGAGAAATCTCCTCAGGAAGTAGTGCGGTGGCAGCAACCTCAAATGGCGACTCTGCTGCACGGTCTTCGACGACATCACCAAGTTCGGCATCACCGTCTTCACGAAGTGGTTCCGACAATGACAGCGGTTCAGCAGCGAATCGGAGCGCCTCGGTGACCTTGTCTTCGGGCATCTCCACTTCTTGTGCGAGTTCTGCCAACGTTGCTGGGCGTCCGTACTTCAACTCGAGACGGGTACGGGCCTTCTGCAAACGAGCGAGGGTGTCACCAGCGTGGACCGGCAGACGAATAGTGCGACCGGTGTTCGCAATACCACGGGTGATTGCCTGACGGATCCACCACGTTGCATACGTTGAGAACTTGAATCCCTTACGCCAGTCGAACTTCTCGACGGCGTGCATGAGGCCGAGGTTGCC
>JALRDI010000017.1 GCA_023257035.1 Ilumatobacteraceae bacterium
TCAAGAGCCAACAGGGCACTAGTGCCGAACGGAACGATGCGCTCTTTCGCGCCTTTGCCAAGCAACCGCACAAGTTGACCGTCGAAGTCAATTGCAGAGGTGGACAGTCCTACCACCTCACCGACGCGAGCCCCGGTGGCATACATCAACTCAAGAATCGCGCGGTCACGGCGAGAAAGCGGATCACCTGCCGAACACGCTTCGATGAGTTTGATCACCGACTCCTCGTCGAGCGGCTTCGGAATGCCTGACGGAACCTTGACCCCATCAAGACGATTCGTTGGGTCATCTGATCGAAGCCCTTCGGTCACCAAAAACCGGTGAAGCATTCTGACCGCCGCAAGGTTTCTCGCTACCGAGGTGGGCGCTGCCCCCTGAGCCTCACGAGACGCAATAAATGACACGATGAGATCGTCACCCACAGATGCAGGGGTTTCTTGGTGCTCTCCGAGGAAGGCGACATACTTGGTGAGGTCACGTCGATACGCCATGACCGTATTCGCACTTCGGCCACGTTCGGCTGTCAACCACAGTAAGAAGTCTTCGACCTCGAGTGGAAGTGTCGCAGTGACCGACGCAGGTGTGTCCACTAGCGAGCACTGTCCCGCTGCATCAACACTCGGTTCGTTAACAACAGAGCGGTCACTGTTTTCGCATCGGTGATCTCACCCTCGTCGATCATTGTCAAGGCGCGTTCCAACGGCAGGTGATGAACTTCCATGTGTTCTTCTTCAGGACCTTGCCGGTCAGCAACACCTTGTGTGCAGTCAGTTGCGAGAAACAACTCTGTGACGGCATCGGTCATACCCGGAGACGGCTTCATCGAAAACATGTGCTGCAAATTCTCTGCGGTCAGGCCGACCTCTTCAAGCAATTCGCGCTGAGCCGTCACCTCAATTGGCTCCCCGGGTACATCTCGCATGCCTGCCGGCACTTCATAGATGAACTCTCCGTACGTCGGCCGATACTGCCGCAGCAGAACCACAGACGGCACGCCCTCTGGGTCAAACATTAAGGGAAGCACCGCAACCGACCCAGGAGACCGGACGATGTCGCGAGTAAACGATTCTCCGTCAGGATCAAGAAACGATCCGACGACAACATTCCATACGCCACCTTCGTGCACGAGGCGGTCAGCTGTATGACGGAACTCCGCCATTACGTCACTCTCGCGTCGCTCTTTTCATTGCTGTCAGCACGCTCCATTGCAGAACCAACTAAATCGCGGAATAGCGGATGTGGGCGATCAGGGCGACTCTTGAATTCAGGGTGGGCCTGAGTTGCCACCCAGAACGGATGGTCAGGCAATTCGATGAACTCGACGAGGCGACGATCGGGAGACACTCCGCTACAGACGAGGCCAGCCTCTTCCATGCGAGAACGGTAGGCGGGGTTGAACTCGTAGCGATGGCGGTGTCGCTCGCTCACTACTGGCTCGCCATACGATTCATGCACTTTCGAACCTGGGGTTAACACTGCGTAGTAAGCACCGAGACGCATGGTGCCACCGAGATCTGTGACCTCTCGCTGATCGTGCATGAGGTCGATCACTGGGTGACGGCTCGATGCCTCAAATTCAGTCGAGTTGGCTTCATCGAGCCCGGCAACATCTCGAGCAAATTCAACCGTCATCGCGTGCAACCCGAGACAAAGACCGAGGCAGGGAATGTTGTTCTCTCGAGCGAACCGAGCCGCGGCGATCTT
>JALRDI010000167.1 GCA_023257035.1 Ilumatobacteraceae bacterium
GCGATCTGTCCGGCAGCAATCGTGAGGAGACCAACGATTCCATGAAGTCGGCGAATAACGAGGTTATGGCGGTCGTCTAACGGAACTTCCCAAATATTGTCGAGTGCGTCTTGTAGTGCGACGAACGCACGTGTTGCGCCCCACAGCGCACCGAGTGCACCCAACACGATTGCAAGGGCGCTTCCCGATAGTCCGCCAGTTTCGAGCAGCACTTCGCGGCCAATGATCGGTATCTGAGCAATTGCGGTATCGACAATGTCAGCGCGCAGGGCTGGATTGTTATCGAGCACAAAACCGAGCACCGTGGTTGCGAGCAACAGGGCGGGAAAGAGCGTAAGGAATCCGTAGTACGCAATGAGGGCTGCGGCGTTTGATGAACGATGTTGCTGATAGCCGTGGGCACTCTCGACGATGACGTTCCCGATTCGGTTCTGTCGTAGTCGTTTGACGAACTTGAGCTCGGTCCAATGCACGCCCAACATCACAGCGACCAATCAACGGAAGGAAGGCCATTGCGCGCAAGAGCCTCGTTCGCTTTCGAGAATGGGCGTGACCCAAAGAATCCATTTCGCGCCGAGAGCGGAGAGGGGTGCGCCGACTCAATGACAGTGTGACGGTCGGTGTCGATCATGGACTTCTTCTTTCTCGCGGCAGCTCCCCACAGAATGAACACGATTGTGGATGACTTCTCGTTGACCACCTCGATTATTCGATCAGTGAATCGCTCCCAGCCGTGGCCCTGGTGCGATGCAGCAGCGTGGGCTCGAACGGTCAACGTGGTGTTGAGCAGTAAGACACCGTTCGCTGCCCATTTTTCGAGCGATCCGTGTTCTGGAATGTCAATGCCGATGTCATCGTGTAGTTCTTGATGGATATTTCGAAGCGATGGAGGAATTGGAACCCCGTGGCGAACCGAGAAACACAGACCGTGTGCCTGTTTGGGTCCGTGGTACGGGTCTTGGCCGAGTATGACCACGCGAGTGTCTGTAAATGATGTGAGGTGAAGGGCCGCAAATACTTCATCGTGGGGCGGGTAGACCACGTGCTCGGAACGCTCTTTCTTAACGAACGCCATCAACTCCGACCAATATATTTCGTCGAATTGATCGCGAAGTAATGGGTTCCAATCAGTCGTCATGTCTGGATCACATCGTACGACGACGACGTAGCATGCGTGAATGGGGCAAATTGGAAACCTCGACGATCTGCTTACTGGTGTCGATCGCGTCAACCTTGTTCCTGGAGTGACTCCTCTTGAACGTGGACCACTTCTTGATTCAGGCGCGCAGCTATGGGTGAAGCGCGACGACCTTACGGGCCTAGGCGTAGGTGGAAACAAAGTCCGAAAGTTGGAATTCCTGTGTGGTGCAGCGGTAGCAGCAGGAGCGCGTTCGCTCGTCACGGTAGGTGCAGCTCAGTCGAATCACTGCCGGATGACAGCGGCTGCGGGGGCGCTCCTTGGGTTGGAGGTCCATCTCGTTCTTTCTGGTGAGCGACCGCAAGCACTCGAAGGTAATCAATTACTTGACGCACTGTTTGGTGCTCAGATGCATTTCACCGGCGAACCCGATCATCACTGGGGTGCGCTTGAAATTGTGCGTGAATCAGTGACTGATGCGCTTGCCGCTAATGGGTTGCAGCCATATTCGATACCGATTGGCGGATCGACCGCAGTTGGTGCTCTGGGTTACATCGTGGGGTATCTGGAGCTTTCTCAACAGCTTGACGAATTGGGAGTCACGGCGTCAGCGGTCGTTCACACATCGTCGAGCGGTGGTACCCATGCGGGTCTTGTTGCAGGCCAGGCGATCTGTCGAGTACTCAGAATGCCGGCGCCGCCCGTCATTGCAGTCGGTGTTGCGAAGGGTGTCGTGATTGGTTCTCCCGATGTCACGGTGCTGGCGAATGAGGCGCTTTCGCTCCTGCCGAATTGCCCGAGTGGCACAGAGGTCGCGGTTGAGGATGTTGTGGTTGACGGCGACTGGCTGGGTGACGATTACGCAGTTCCAACTCCGGAGGCTGACGAGGCAATTCGGTGGGCTGCCCGTCGAGGAGGTTGGGTGCTCGACCGCGTGTACTCAGGTAAAGGCCTCTCGGGTTTGCTCGGTCGGGCGGCAAATGGTGAATGGGTGTCGGGTGATGAGGTTGTCTTTATCCATACGGGCGGTGTGCCGAGCGTGTTCGCACCTGAAGGCGTTCCATCGCTGTGACGAGCACCCCGCTAGCGTCCGACACCGTGGACACTTCGCCTGATTCGTCGGTGATCTGTGCCATTGACATCGGCGGGACGAAGTTCGAAGCAGGCCTTGTCACACTTAAAGGTGAGCTCATCGATCGTGCTCGGGTTGAGGTTGACCCAGATGTTGGACCGCAGTCTCATTTTGCGGCTCTTGCCAGTGTGGTCACAGAGCAGATGGACCGGGCCTCCGCTCATCACGGAAAAATTGTGCGAGCAATCGGCATCGGTTGTGCAGGACCGATCGAGCGAAATTGTGAGGCAGTATCTCCAGTGAACATCGCATCGTGGAATGAATTTCCATTGCGAAGATTTCTTGCCGATCTCACCCATCTACCGGTCTACGGCGACCTTGATGCAAAGGCGCTTGCTCTTGCAGAGGGTTGGCTCGGTGCTGCTCGCGGGGTGCGAAATTTCTGTGCAATGACCGTATCGACCGGTATTGGTGGTGGAATTTTTGTTGACGGTGATCTCCTCGATGGCGACAGCGGTAATGCCGGTCATATCGGGCATCTCATCGTTGAACCAGGTGGTCGCCGGTGTGGGTGTGGGGCACGCGGCTGCCTTGAGGCTGAAGCGTCAGGACTTGCGATTGAGGCGATTACCGGGCGGCCTCCTTCTGAGCCCACCTACGAAATCATGCAGCGAACTGGGCGCTACGTGGGTCGAGGCGCGGCAATGATTTGCAATGCCCTTGATCTTGACCTCGTTGTCGTTGGCGGAGCGGTTGCGCTTGGGTTTGGGGCGACGTTCTTTAACGAAGCCCAACTCGAACTTGACGACTGTGTGCATCGTCTGCGTGGGCACATGCCGAGGATCACATCAACTCGGCTCGCTGATCGTGGACCGCTGATTGGTGCCGGCGCAGTGGCGATTCGTTCGGCTCGCCGCGCAGCAATGCGTTAGGAGGGCCCATCTGCTTCCCCTCTGAGGCTGATTATTTCCAGATCACCTCATCAACAGATGTCTGTGTGAGGGGACGCTGAAGGTCGACGTCGTCGCCGATCTTCGGAGGTTCGATGTCGCTCGCGATGAACAACATCGTGGTGTGCATGTGAGGCGATTCGAACATGTCGATGCGCCGTTGATTGAAGTGGAACGGACTCCGACCATCGGCGAGGGGTTGCACCCCGTGCGCGGTGCCAGCACCCACCATGATGAGATGACCATCGTGCGTTGCCTGATGCTGTCGATAGCCAGCAGGCTGGCCTGCGGAGACTGGTCGAACATCGAGCACATCTGCGGTGAGATGAAGTGAATCGCGGTCGCCATGCCAAAGCTCGGTGCCGACGCGCAGAAGATATGAGTGTGTAGCAGGAAGTCGATTGATGAGAGATGGGTCGATGTGGCTTAGCCAGACCGGCGTTGAGGCCGGAAGTTTCTCCACGAGAGTTGAGACTTCGGTGACTCGGTCATCGTCGCTCGCAACGAGCGGCAAGTGAATCGCGACTCCAAGCACATCAAGTTTGTGTTCAAGTGCCTGCTCAAGAAGGGCTATTTGGCCTCCGTAACGATGCATCGATGACGAGAGTTTTACGATGACTCGTTGCCCTGAACCGGAAAGTGGCGCGAGGTGCGACTCGTTGCCGACTGTCAGCACGGCCCGCGGCTCTGGTCCTCGTAATGACGGTGTGAGGACGACTGGCGTAACCGAGTCGGGAAGGCCTGTGAGTTCATGAATCGTTCCAACACACAGGGTGTCTGATTCGCGGGCGGCAATGGCAGCCAAGTCGTGACGCCCGAACCCGTAGCCGTTTCCTTTGACGACAGGAATCGGAGTTGCGACGGTTCTGATGCGCTCAAGAGTGCGATGCACATGTGCCGACCAGCGCTCACGGTCGACGGTAAGTGAAACCGTCATATACGAGATGTTAGGAGGAGTGACGGCGTTGTTGTTGGCGACCGCCACGAATTCGTGGGAGAAGAGGTCCAAAATGCTTCGTTGTGAGCGACCCGGACCAGATGCCGACGCCGTGCGCGACGTCATCGAGTGCTGCCATCGGTGTGCCTGCTGCGAGAAACGAGAGCAGCAGAAGCCGTCGAGCAGAGCGGGAGTAGGGGGATGCGACCAAAAGGATTGGCCACCACACTCGACGAATCGCGCGAGTGCCAGCCTTGGCGGTGTGTTGAGTCCCGGTCAGCACGATCCTCGACGCATCATTGACGGTCAGGTCAGCGACTCGTTGTCGAAGTTGTCGGGTGGCAGCTCCAATCACCACAACGACACTTGCGATACCGAGTAGCCGTCGGCGGATCATGATTGGTGCCAGAACTGCCGTGATACTCCAAGGGGAAGATACAAGTGGGGAGAGGTGGTCGTTGCCGTGCCGTTCGGCAAGTGAGCCAGATGATCGGCCGTAACCCACCCGCTGTTCCCACCAGCGTGAGAACGATGTTCGAGGTTCGTGATGCACGATGACCGAAGGGTCATACCGAATCGTTTTGCCATTTGCGTGAAGGCGCCAGATGAGGTCGACGTCCTCGCCGGTGCGTAACTCCTCATCAAAACCACCAATTGCCGTGATGTCAGCAGTACGGCACACCAGGGCAGCCGACGGCACGTAGCTCACACGAGTTCCAGGCGTCACACTTGCAGGCAGAGCGCCGAGGTCAAGTGCCCCCCTGGCAGATTCGTGGCGGCCGATGACATCGCAAGTGCTCCTGCAACGGATACGAGGAGCGACGGCTGCGACATTCGGGTCGTCAAAGTGGGGAAGAAGCGATCGCAGCCAGTCAGCATTGGGTCCGACATCGACATCGGCATCGACAAATGCAACGAATTCGGTGTTGACGACGTGGATGCCTGCGTTACGAGCGGCGCTTGGCCCGCCGTTCGTCTCGAGTCGCACCGTCGCCTCTTGTAGTGGCGATGGTGATCCATCATCAACAATGACAACTTCTACGCCATCTTCGCTGGGGTGTTGATGCACTCGTTCACCGAGCACTGGGGTGATGACGGTAACCCGGCCATCGAGAGAAGGGCGTTGGTCGTCAAACACCGGATGGATTTGGTTGAGATCGAGCATCCGCCGCACGAGTGGGGTCATCTCGAGGTCGTCCCGAGAAATGATGTGACCGATCGTTTTGTCACCCCGTCGAGAGAGCCGCAGAATGCTCGGTGGCGAGCCCCCGATAATGCGTCCGGGAATGATGCGTGTGGTCGGGTCGAGTGAGAACTTCACGAGTTGTCACGAACAATGGTGCTCACGAGATTGGCCACCCATTTCGCAAGCCACTGTTCGCCCTCTGTGGCGGTCGCCCCAGTTGGGTCACCAAGTACTCCTGAAGGTGATAGTGCTTTCACTCCATGTTGTTCAAGATCGTTCATGCTTGGTGTTGGTCCAGCCGCGAATGGAGAGATCGAAACCGCATCGGGAGCGAGTGACATCATGACTGAGGTCTCGATGCGGCCAGCGTGCAGATCGTCGGGTGAGCCACTTGCCCACCAGTCGATGACTGACCTGCCTTCACTGTTGAGCGTGGCACAAGCTGCCTTGATTGCACTGAAGTTTCCGCCGTGGCCGTTGACCAAGATGATGCGCCGAGCCCAGTCAGCTGACCGGCAGAGCTCAACAATGCAGAGTTCGAGGGCCTCGTTCCCGATCGACAATGTGCCAGGAAACCCTTGGTGTTCTCCTGAGGCTGTCATTGAGATTGCTGGAGCAACGAGGCAGTTCTCGGTGAGCGCTGCACTTCGTGTCGAAATCTCCAGTGCAATCCGTGTGTCGGTGTCCAGGGGCAGGTGCGGGCCGTGTTGCTCACATGAACCAATTGGAATGAGCAAGGTGATGTCGGTCTCAAGGTCGGGCCAATGCGCTGCACCCAGTTGGTGGTTGCGCGGGTCAGAACTCATTGCTCCATCATGGCTCATCTGCGGAGTACGCATAGAAGGCCAGAAATCTGTGAAACTGTCCGGGTGAGCGAGATCGATACGACCCAAGACACCGAAACCGATGTTGGTTGGCTTTCCGAAGAGGATATGGCCGTCACTCGTTCGCGAATGCCAATTGTGTATGTCGATGCTGTTCCGGTGAGAGTCGATACAAATGGAAATGTCACCGAAGTTGGCATGCTGTTGCGAGTTGCTCCAGATGGAAATATCTCGCGTACATTCATCTCAGGTCGCGTGCTGTATGGCGAGCGTGTTCGAGACGCGCTGCTTCGTCATTGCGAAAAGGATCTTGGCCCGTTGGCGCTTCCGCGACTCCCTGTGTCGCCCGCACCCTTCACTGTTGCAGAGTATTTTCCTGACCCGAACATCAGTGGCTTCTACGACCCGCGTCAGCACGCGGTGAGTCTTGCCTATGTGGTGCCGGTCGATGGCGAGTGTCAACCAACTCAAAAGGCATTAGACCTGTCGTGGTTCTCGCCGAGTGAGGCTGTGTCAGATGGAGTGCGCCAACAGATGACAAGTGGCCATGATCGCCTCATTCGTCTCGCGCTTGCGCACGTCGGTCAACTTCCCTAACGCGCGAAATCCGCGTCGGAGGAATCCCGCGCATCTACTATTCGTTGTGTGATCGAAACGTCCGCGATACGTCGTAGTGCAAGCGCGATGCGGACTGCGCTGGTTGGCCAGCAGACGATCTGTTTCTCTTCCCGCAGACTTTCAGGACCAGCTCCTGGTGTAGGCCGGGTAATCGAGAACATCGAACGCGACGGTCGCGAATTTGAATTCACCTGGGATGACGGTCTCGTGCTCCACACGAACCTCCGTCGATCGGGTTCATGGGATCTGTATCGCGTCGGCGACAGGTGGCGCCGTAAGCAGGCAGATGCGACTGCCCTTATCGAGTCTGAAGATTGGGTTGCTGTCTGTTTCGATGCGGCCGAGGTTGAGACGTACCGCAAGGAGCCGATTGACCGGCATCCGTCGCGGGGTCGTGTCGGGCCTGACCTTTCAGATCCAGATGTCGATAGAGAGTTGGTCGTCGAAACCATTCTTCGTCACGCCAACCCGTCGACTCGGATTCGTGAAGCATTGCTTGATGCAAGAGTCGTGCGTGGACTTGGCAATGTGTATGCCGCTGAAGCCTTGTGGGCAACCCGGCTTAGCCCTTGGGCCCGTGTTGGTGATATCGCCCGTTCTGACCTCATCATGTTGGTCAACTATGCGTCCCGGATTCTCAATGAGCATTTGAATGCTCTTGGTGATGATGGGTTCGTAAATCTTGTGCCCTTTGAGGTGTACGGCCGCAACGGTCGAGTGTGTAATCGATGCGGAGATTCGATCGATATCACGAATGCGCCACCTGATAGCCGGCCTGTGTACTGGTGCCCAGGTTGCCAGACTCGACTTGATTGGCGACTTCTCGACGACACGCCACCTCGTGGTGCGCAACCCTCGTAGTCGAGTTACTGGGCGTCGGGAACTCGACCGAGCACCCGGTCGACATCGATGATGATCGCAACTCGGTCGTCGCGTTCAGCCGGTTGCCGGTAGCGACGTGCGTAGCGCTCTTCGGCAACGCGTATCTCTTCTTGGTCTCGAGAGACGCGTACCGTTCCTTCGAATGACAGCCAACGTGGACCATCGACTTGGCTGACCACGGCACGGCCGTTGCGGTCGGCATTCACCACTTTCTGAGAGCCATCAACCGCAATAATCATTGCTGTTGCGGTCGGCATGTCGTAGCTGAATCCGACGGGAACCACATGGGGTGAACCGTCGGCCCGCAACGTGGTGAGGGTCGCTAAGACGTAGTCACGAAGAAATGTCTGAGCATCATCTGACAACTGGTGTGGGTCGAGAGCCATGGTCGTCGCTACTGGGTTGAGATCGCTTCAAGAACATCGAGGCGAGCGGCGCGACGGGCAGGGAACCATGCAGCGATGACTCCAAGTAGGCCGCCTACCACCACGTAGACAATGAGCTGTCCCCATGGGATTCCAAGTTTGCTGACGAATGAGTCAGGAATCGCAATCACCGCTGCCCACCCGAGTAACAAGCCCAGTAGAACACCGAGCAGGGCACCAAAAAGGCTGATGATGGCTGCTTCCCATCGAACGCTTGATTGCAGTTGCCGTCGGGTCATACCGACGGCTCGAAGCAGACCAATTTCACGGGTTCGTTCAAGCACTGCAAGCACCATG